>JAGARS010000012.1 GCA_017622155.1 Peptococcaceae bacterium | reverse complement strand
AGTATTTACATCTACGGGAAAGCACTCTGGATGTCGAATCGCCCAGATTAGTTTCGGGTCATAGTCCGGGTCGAAGTTTGGATGCGCTTCATCCAGCAGCTCTGATGCTTCGAATCCGTAAAACCGCATGAGCCAGTCGGCCTGGTACAGCCGGTTTTCACGATGCATTGGCGGCTGTGCAATTTGCGGCAGTCGACTGTCTTCGTTGATTGGCACATACGCCGAGAAATATACGCGTTTCATCTCAAATTTTTTGTATAGTGCCGCAGTAAGCTGCAGCATCTGCAAATCGCTTTCTCCGGAGGCTCCTACCATCATTTGTGTCGTTTGCCCGGCGGGTACGAACAAGGCTTTTTCCTGATACGTTTTTTTATAGGCTTTGTTATAAGGCTGTAGATTGGTCGGCACGTTCTGCATTGTGTCCGGCAGTGCTGCAGATTGGCTGCTGTGTTTTATTGGTTTATGCTGTTTGTGCTGTTTATGCTGCATAATGCCTTGATGAATCTGATGCATGGGCAGCAGAATACTTTGCCGTGTTTTATCGGGAGCCAGCATAGACAGAGATTGTTCACTAGGCAGTTCTAAATTGACACTGAGGCGGTCGGCCAGTTCTCCTGCCCGTTGTATCAGCATAGGGTTGGCACCGGGAATGGCTTTCAGATGAATATATCCGTAGAAATGCTCCTCATAACGCAGTTTTTCTACGATTTTTATCAGCTGTTCCATGGTATAGTCCGGTGAGCCGATGATGGCGGAACTCAAAAAGAGTCCTTCGATATAATTGCGGCGATAAAAGTTCATCGTGAGTGACACCACTTCATCCACAGTAAATGCTGCGCGAGGATTGTCGTTGGACTTGCGGTTTAAGCAATAGGCGCAATCATAGATGCAGTTGTTGGTCATTAGGATTTTTAACAGTGAGATGCAGCGCCCGTCGGCGGTAAAAGAGTGACAGATACCTGCTTTGGCTGCGGAACCGATGCTGCCTTTTTCGCCGTGGCGCGTGGAGCTAGAGGACGAACAGGATACATCGTATTTGGCTGCATCGGATAATATGGTGAGCTTTTCCATGAGATTCATAATAAACACTCCTGACATAATGAGTAGGATAAGCATTGGGATGAAAAAGTTTACGAATATTTGTTCGATATTAATACAGTATAAAACATTTGTTCGCACTTTGCAAGGGGGAAAGATATGACATTTGGGGTATACCAGGAAAAATTGCATTATGAGAAAACAAATCCGCTGTTGTGGCTATATGACAAGCTGTTTCCGCTGCCGGCAGTATGTCCTGTATGTATGAAGCCGCAGGCACGTTTGGGTGTGTGCGAAAAATGCAGGGCAGAGGTTTTGCGTAAACGCAGTATGTATGGGCAATGCAAACGCTGCAGCAGTTTTGGGGTGTATAGTGATGCCTGCCGAAACTGTAGAGAATGGCCGGCGTACTATAGAGGCAATATTGCGATTTGGCCGTACCAAGGTGCATATAAACAAGTGATAAAGGAGTTTAAGTTTCATAATATGCCGTGGCTGGCTGATGCTTTGGCGCAGGAGGTACTTCTGTATTTGCCTGAAGGGTATGAGTTACTGGTGCCGGTGCCCTTGCATGCTAATCGGCTGCAGGAACGAAGCTACAATCAGAGTGAGCTGCTTGTACGCAGCTTGTCCAGAATGAGCAGAATGCCCTGGCAGAATTGTCTGGAACGTGTGCGGGATACACCGCATCAGACCGGCTTAGGCAGAGCAGAACGTCTGCAAAATTTACACAATGCATTTGATTTGCATAAAGGTGTAAATGTGCAAGGGAAAAAAATAATATTGATAGATGATGTGTTTACTACCGGCACTACATTGTTGTCCTGTGCCCGAGTGCTGCATCAGCATGGCGCAAAGGAGATTGCCAGCTGCACATTGGCTAGCGGTCAGGCTAGATTTTGAATAAGTATTAATCGAAACCGTGTATAAAATGCATAAACCAAAATAGTTTTCAGCATTATAAACAGCCGGGATATAATTATCAACAACAGGGAACACATGCACCGCCTGTAGTATGGGGATATTCACAAGTTATCCACATTATCCACAGGATAGAAAGCTTGTTCTGTGGATAAATAGCGTGCATAAATGTGTATACAGTGGCGTTTTCAATGAAAAAATATAGCTGAAAATGGAAATTCATAAACGCTGAAATAAAGCATACTTGCAAATATTGTATGGATTATCTTGACAAAATATAGAATCCGATGTAGAATATTATGAATATTTATGCAAGTCTATGCTTGTACAAATAGCATTCTATAGTGTGAAGGGGATATATCGTGGATGGAATTATGCTGTGGTGGGATGGAATTGTAGCCACCTTTATAAAATGTTTTCTAAAAGATGATCGATATTTGCTTTTGCTGGATGGGATTGGGGTTACCATTAAAATTTCTCTGCTGGCTGTTCTCATTGGGATTGCTATCGGTTTGGTGATTGCCTTTTGCGCACTGTCCAAAAAGAAAGTGCTGAACTTGATTGGGAAAGTGTATACTGATGTGATTCGCGGGACGCCGTCTGTTACCCAGCTGATGATTATTTACTTTGTTGTATTTGCAACGGTGGATTTAGAAAAATGGGTGATTGCAGCGATTGCATTCGGTATTAATTCGGGTGCATATGTTTCAGAGATTATTCGTGCCGGCATTTTATCTATCGACAAAGGTCAGACAGAGGCAGGCAGATCGCTTGGTCTTAATGCTATGCAGACCATGGTATCTATTATCATACCGCAGGCGGTGAAAAATATTTTCCCTGCGTTATGCAATGAGTTTATTGTACTGGTTAAGGAAACTGCGATTGTTGGTTATATCGGCCTTGTGGATATCCAGAAAGCCGGTGACTTGATTAAGAGTGCAACATTCGAAGCCTTTATGCCGTTGATTGCTACAGCAATTATCTATTTTGTTCTCATAAAAACTTTGACACTTGCTTTGGCTCGTGTGGAGAAAGCGCTCCGTAAGTCGGATAACAGATAAGGAGGGACACGGATGATTACAGTTAAAAATCTTCATAAAAGTTTTGGCGATGTACATGTTCTCACAGGCATTGATGAACATATTTCCCCAGGTGAAGTTGTGGTAATTATCGGGCCGTCCGGTTCCGGGAAAAGTACATTTCTGCGCTGTCTGAATCTGTTGGAACAGCCGACTGATGGTGAAATTTATGTAGATAATGAATTGATTACATCACCGAAAGTAGATGTAAATAAGGTGAGACAAAAGATGGGGATGGTGTTCCAGCAGTTTAATCTGTTTCCGCATCTGACCATCATGGAAAACATCACATTAGCTCCTGTCAAACTAAAAAAAATGACAAAGGAAGAAGCTATAAAAAAAGGTGAGGAACTGCTTGAACGTGTAGGGCTTGCTGAAAAAGCAAATGCTTATCCGGCACAGCTTTCCGGCGGGCAGAAGCAGAGGGTGGCAATCGCAAGAGCATTGGCGATGCAGCCTGAAATTATGCTTTTTGACGAGCCTACCAGTGCACTGGACCCGGAAATGGTTGGTGAAGTTCTGGATGTTATGAAAGAGCTTGCTAAATCGGGGATGACCATGGTAGTGGTGACACATGAAATGGGCTTTGCCAGAGAAGTTGGCACCAGATTATTGTTTATGGATCAGGGGATTATCATGGAGCAGGGGAAACCGGAAGACGTATTCTCCAATCCGCAAAATGAAAGAACCCAGGCATTTTTGAGCAAAGTACTTTAAAAAGTACAATTTATTATCGTTATCAAAGAAGGAAACTTCTTGATAAATATATTAATTATTTTTTAAGGAGATGGAATTTTCATTATGAAAAAGACAGCTAAAATTTTAGTAACCCTGTTAGTGATCGCTGCAATGGCATTTACACTGACAGCATGCGGCGGTGGCAGTGACAAACAGCAGGAAGAAAAAATCGTATTTGGTACCAACGCTGAATTCCCGCCATTTGAATTCGTAGCATCTGAAGGTGTTATCGGTGAATTCGATGGTATCGACATGGCAATTGCAGACCTGATTGCAAAAGACAACGGTATGACTGCAGAAATTTCCAATATGGAATTTGACTCTCTGCTGATTGCTCTGGAAAACGGTCAGGTTGATGCAGTTATCGCTGGTATGACTGTAACAGCAGAAAGACTGGAAGCAGTAGACTTCTCTACACCATACTATCTGGCTACTCAGGTTATGATCGTGAAAGAAGATTCTGCTATCGCAAAAGCTACTGATATGGCTGACAAAAAAATCGCTGTAATTCAGGGCTACACAGGTGAAATTTGTGTACAGGATATGGGCTACAGTTACACATCCTTCAAAAAAGGTACTGACGCAGTTATGGAACTGGTAAACGGCAAAGCTGATGTAGTAGTAATCGACTCTGCTACTGCTAGCAAATATGTATCTGACAACGAAGGTCTGAAAATCGTTGAAGACTCTGAAGCATTTGCATCTGAAGAATATGCAATCGCAGTGAAAAAAGGCAATACAGAACTGTTAGACAAAATCAACGCTTCTATCCAGAAACTGCTGGATGAAGGCACAGTTGCTGAACTGGCTGACAAATATTCCGTTGCTGAATAATTAAAGATTTATTGATATACCGACGCATTTGTGCACATCGCATAGAGCGTCGGTATTTTTTGTGCGTATTGCAGATAAAACAAATCGAGTATGATGCAGTGATGAAAATTTATAATTAGGCGCATCAGATTGCCGAAAAACTAAAAAGTATATACCAATTCATTTTTATGCTATATGATTGCCGGGATGAATCGGTATTTTTTTGTCAAAATAGTGTGAATTGCAGAGAAAAAACTTGAAAAATACACGCAAATCGGATAAAATGACTTTATGTGATTTTATAATACAATATACAAGAAGGAGTCCTAGTATGAAGAAAAAATTGAGTTTACCTCAGCAGATTATCATTGCGTTAATCCTGGGGGTAGTTGTAGGTCTGGTGTGCTACTTCACACAGACTGCAGAATTTACAAAGAACTTCCTGAAACCGTTCGGTGATATCTTTGTAAACCTGTTGAAATTTATCGTTGTTCCTGTTGTACTGCTGTCTATGATTCAGGGGATCCTGGCTATGGGCGACCTGAGAAAAGTTGGTACCGTAGGCGGTAAAACTGTTGGTTTCTTTATGGGTACTACAGCAGTAGCTTGCGTAATCGGTCTGGTACTGGCAAATCTGTTCCTGTCATTAGACCTGTTCCCAACACTGACACTGGGCGATACTACTTATGAAGCAAAACAGTTTGACGGCTTTATGAGTGTACTGATTGGTATTTTCCCAACCAACATGTGGAGTGCATTTGTAAATGCCAACATGCTGCAGGTTATCGTAATTGCCCTGTTTTTGGGCGGTGCTATGTTGGCCGCCGGTGAAAAAAGCCAGATGTGCCGTGACTTCGTTGATTCTGCATATGCAGTTATCGAAAAATTGATGGCATTCATCATCAGCCTGTCTCCAATTGGTGTATTTACTTACATGGCATGGGTAACTGCTATGCAGGGTGCTGAAATTTTAGGCTCTCTGGCATTGGTACTGCTGTGTGCGTATGTTGGTTACTTCCTGCATGCAATCATCGTATATTCTTTCTCCGCAAAAGCATTTGCAGGGATGAGCCCGATTGCATTCTTCAAAGGCGCTGTGCCTGCGATGATTTTCGCATTCACATCCGCATCCAGTACTGCAACACTGCCTGTATCCAAAGAATGTGCTGACAAAATGGGTGCTGATAAAGATATTTCTTCTTTCGTACTGCCATTAGGTGCTACTATTCATATGGACGGTACTGCTATCTATATGTGCGTAGCTACCGTATTCCTGGCTACCTGTGCAGGTGTACAGCTGACATTGACCCAGCTGATTATGGTAGTAGCAATTGCTACACTGTCCGCTATTGGTACAGCAGGTACTCCTGGTGCCGGTGTTATCATGCTGACCATGGTACTGGGTACAGTAGGTATTCCGGTTGACTATATCGGCTTAATCATCGCTGTAGACCGTCTGTTTGACATGGGCCGTACCACAATGAACATCACAGGCGATATTGCTGGTGCATTGTGCGTAACCAAATGGACAAACGGCAAACTGTCCGATAACAAATAATTTAGTGTAACGTATTGTATTATAAACAGATAAACGAAACGAAAAACACCTGCTCGTCAGTGATTGAAATTGACGAGCAGGTGTTTTTTTGATTTTATTATGAAGATTGTTGTTCGGTTTTCTCTGGTACCTTGCCGTATTGTAACTGCGGCTGTGAAGGAATTGCGGGCAGATGCAGTTCTTCTGCATGTTGAATATCCAGATAAATCTGATATACTTCCAGATTGTCTGCAATTCCGCCGGGCATAACAATGCTGCGTTCTAATGTAGCACTGTTGCCTACTGCCTGGAGGATAATCGGTTCTGTAAGAATTTCATCACCGCAAGTAAGATAGGTAGCTGTGCTGGTGCCGATATAGCTGAATCCGCTATAAGGCGTAATCCGCACATTGTTGATGGAAACAGCTTCTGCGCCGGCAGCCCAGAATTCATTTACCAGTACGGACAAGTCAGATGCTAAAAGATTGCCGGATACGGTAATCTGAATGCCGGAACCTTTCGCCGGCACTGTACCGTTAATCAGCTCAAGACGCGAGATATCATTGTTTATTTGTGATAGTAACAATGAATCGTCGATGTATTCTTCCTGGTACAGTTCCAGGTTATATTCAGCCTCTGCCAGTTCTTCTGTCAGCAGCAAGCGACGATCAGTCTGATTTTTTATCATAATGGTCAAGTCGCTGGTAGATTGGCTGGCCAAGTCGGAATCGAGGCGGTTTTGTGTCTGAATCTGTGTAGAAATCAAAATACCAAGCAATATGAAAGTAATAGCCAGATAAATCTGCCATCCATGAATTCTTTTTTTCATTTGTTCAGACACTCCTTTCCGATATGAGAACCATTGTATATCTGTGAATACGATGATTATTTAATATCACTTTCAAATGTGTTATTAATAGCGTTTTGAATGGTGTTGGTACGCTGAGTGGTATGCTCTCCGTCGCGTGTAGCGTGCGTATTGTGTCGTTTTAGGAACCCGGATACAATATAATGCCGTATGGTCGATAAATTGTTAAAGATACGAATACCAAATACAAACACTGCAGCCATATATAAATCTACGCTGAGCTGGTCGCCCAAAAAAGCCAGAAGGGCAGCCAGTACTGCATTGGATATAAACCCGGAAAGCAGTACGACACCGTTGAAATTGTCTTCATAAATGCCGCGTACACCGCCCAGTACTGAGTCCAATGCTGCCAGTACGGCAATGGAAAGATATTTTGCCATCCATAAAGGGATTTCAAATGATAAAATGGAACCGAGCATAATGCCGATTACCAGTGCAAATATAGGAATTAACCAGACCATGTATTATGCCGCCTCCTCTGTTTCATCTATAGGTTCAGGTGTAAGTGCTTTTGTTGAGAAACTGCCTGTATATGCCGGGACTTGAATCTCGGTGCTGTGAATATCGGTTGCTTTGCAGCTTACCGGGAAGCCGGAAAGAAGCAGCTGCTGATAGGTAGAACTGTAATCAACAGCTTCTGCAAGTGCAGTTGGATTTCCAATCGCAGATATTACAAACGGTGGAGCCAAGCGGGTGGTGTTGATTAAAATTACATTACCGACACAGCGAATTTCTGATGATACAACGATACGTTGTCCATTGATACTGATGGCTTCGGCACCGGCATTTCTTAAATCATTTACAATAAAGAGCAGATTTTCATAATGAATAACATAACGGTTTGGGTCGTCGCCAATCAGAATATTTTTATTGTCATCCAATATTACAGTCACACCCGGGCCTTCCAAAGCAGTCAGCCCTGCTCGAATCTGCAGCTGTGTAAGCTGATGCTGCTGTTCAGTCAGTTGGGTTTCGCTAGAGCTGGAATTCATGATGATGGTGTCGGTTTCCTGACGGACAGCCGCAAGCTGTGATTCCAGTGCTGCGTTTTCTGCCTCTAAGTTGGTAATGAGAGATACCAGTGTCTCAGTTTTATGGTCAGCTGTCGCTTCTCGAATTGCGGCCTGCAGCTGTAATTCCCACGACAAAAATAATCCTAAAAGCAAACACATAACAGTAAGTGCCGGAAGCCATTTCGGTGCTTGAATTTGACGCATGAACTCCTCTCCTTTCTGATAGAATATCTGGCACAGATTCATTTAGATATTGTCATCATAAATTAGACGTAAAAACGATATAAAAAGATGCATACAAAACAATATTTTTTGCTTTTTCGTTATAAAAATAAAGCAACGGAAGTTATGTAAAAGATATTTATAATAAATTGCAAAAATAGTTGGTAGCATGCGGAAAAATAAGCTATAATGGTAGCTGTAAAGCCACTGTAATATATTATAACAGATATTGTTCCAGATAAAAGTCATTTTCTTTGAAAAACAGAATGTAATATTTTATTTGTCTATTATATTTTCTTATATCGAATTATATTGATTATATATGCAAAGGGGGCACGGTGATGATAGATCTTACACAGCTCATACATCCGATTGCAATACTGGATATTGCTATTGTAGCGATTTTGATTTACAAGATTATATCTATGGTGCGCGGCACACGCGCAGAACAGCTTTTAAAGGGAATTGCGCTGTTACTTGTTCTAAATGTATTATGCCGATTCCTGCGATTAACGACTGTAACTTGGATTTTGGATCAGGTACAAACGCTGCTTTTGATTGCAATACCGGTGGTTTTTCAGCCGGAACTGCGTAAATTCCTGGAACAGTTAGGCAACAGCACTTTGATTCCCGGCAATCGAAAAAATCGTGAAGATGAAGCAGTTGAGCAGATTGTTGGTCAATTGGTGCCATTTCTGATGAATGCGGGGCGTACGCATACCGGTGCATTGATTGCCCTGCAGCAGGAGGTCGGATTAAATGAATATGTGGATACAGGCATTCGGGTTGATGGTGTACTGAGCCAACAGTTATTGGGTAATATTTTTATTGTGAATACACCTCTGCATGACGGTGCTGTTATCATCAAAGACAATACGATTTTAGCTGCCAGCTGCTATCTGCCGTTAAGTGAGAAAAAATCAATCAGCAAGGCTTTAGGCACAAGGCATCGTGCCGGGATTGGTTTGTCAGAAGTAAGCGATGCAATCGTATGTATTGTATCGGAAGAAACAGGTGCCGTATCTGTGGCGGAACATGGGGAGCTGTATTATAATTTGACTGAAAATCAGTTGCGCCATATTCTTATGACAAGATTAAAACTGGAAGCAGCAGACCCGTTCAGTACGATTTTTCAGAAATGGAGGGGGACAAATGACAACAAAGACAAACAGTCAGAAGCATAATGATACGATGCTGAAAGTAATTGCTTTGGTTTGTGCAGTGTTGTTATGGTGTTATGCTGAAGCACAGGAAAACCCGTCAAAAGAGCGACAGCTTACCGTGCCGGTTCAGTATGTGAATTTGGCTTCGGGGTATGTAGTGGAAAATGCCAATCAAGTAGTGCAGATTACTGTGAAAGGCAATGAGACAGATATTATGAGTTTGCGAAGCGATGATTTTACTGCGGTAGTAGACTTGTCAAATGCTGCTGTGGGGAATACAGAGTATCCTGTGCAGGTAAGCAGTGCAGCAGTAAATGAACGATTTACCTATCTTCCGGATAAATTGGCAGTATCCATAGATCAAATTTTACAAAAAGAAGTGCCGGTGCATTTGCGTACGAATGGTGCTGTAGCTGAGTATTATGAATTACAGCATACAGATATAAAGCCGGATACAGTTGTTATTCAAGGGAAGAGCAGTCTGATTGCAGATATCAGCGCAGTGGAAACTGTGCCAATCGATATATCCGGCATTACATCCGATAAAGAACTGATTGGAATTTTGCAGCTGCCGGAAGGCGTGACTGCACAGACACTTGATACAGAATTTCGTGCTGACGCCGAAATTGCAGTATATTTGTATGTGCAGCCAATACAGAGTCAGCAGAACCTGGAAGCCGTAATTGGGGTGCGTAATGTTCAGGAGGGTTTGGATTTTGTGCTGGATACGGAAAAAGTTTCTCTGACATTGAAAGGCGATGCAGAGCTGCTTGCTCAGCAGCCGATTTTAGATCAGCTGTTGTTTTATGTGGATTGCAATCATCTTGCAGCAGGCACATATACGCTGCCGATACAGGTAGAGGCGTTAAATGAAACCGTACACGAAGCATTGCAGGAGGTATCGCCTCAAACGGTGACAGTAACCTTGCAGGCGGAAGTGATGATTCTGCCTAATAGGGAACCTGAAAATGGGAATGAAGCGATAAATAGCGATAGTGATAAAACGATAGATGCAGAATAGTTCTGCTGATGGGGAGGAGTTAATATGAAATTATTTGGAACTGATGGTGTGCGCGGAGAGGCAAATGTTGTGCTGACTGCGGAGCTGGCTTATCAGCTGGGCAGAGCAGCCGCATATGTATTAAAACGAGATGGTCTGCCGGATAAAGAACCGGCTATGGTAATTGGGAAAGATACCCGTATTTCCGGTGATATGTTAGAAGCTAGTTTGATTGCGGGGATTTGTTCTACCGGAATCAATGTGTATCAGGCGGGTGTTATTCCGACTCCTGCGGTAGCGGTATTGACCCGTATGTTAAATTGTATGGCAGGTGTGGTAATCTCTGCATCTCACAATCCATATCAGGACAACGGTATTAAATTTTTCAGTCCATTAGGAACAAAACTGCCGGATGAGTTGGAACAGGCTATTGAAGAGGTGATTGCAAATGGTCTTGCGGATATACCAAGTCCATCCGGTGCAGGTATAGGTCGTGTAATTCCATATGCAGAAGCGGCAGATAAATATGCGCACTTTATTCAGAGCAAAGTTGACGGGGATTTTGCCGGAATTCGTGTTGTAGCAGACTGTGCCAACGGTGCAGCCAGCCATATCGCTCCTAAATTATTGCGTTCGCTGGGGGCTGATGTAGTGGCTATTTCCTGCAATCCTGATGGGATTAATATCAACGATGGCTGTGGTTCCACGCATTTAGAACAGCTGCAGCAGGCGGTCGTAAAAGAAGAGGCAGATTTGGGGATTGCTTATGATGGCGATGCAGACCGTTTACTGGCTGTAGATGAGCACGGAAATGTTGTAGATGGAGATAAGCTTTTATTGATTTTCGGCAGTTATCTGGATCAGCAGGGACTATTGAAAGAAAATACAGTAGTTGTGACAGTAATGAGCAATCTGGGTCTAAAGGTTGCATTGAAGGATAAGGGCATTCGCACATTGGAAACTGCAGTAGGGGATCGCTACGTCATTGAGGGTATGAGAGAAAGTGGCGCCGTATTAGGCGGTGAGCAGTCAGGCCATATTGTGTTCGGGCTGGACAATACTACCGGGGACGGTATCTTGAGCAGTGTAAAACTATTGCAGATATTGAAACAGAGTAAACACAGTCTTTCTGTGCTGGCCGGTGAAATGGAACAGTATCCGCAAATTTTAATCAATGTGCCGGTAAAACAGAAACAAGGCTGGGAAAGCAAAGAAGAAATCAAAGCATCGATTATGCATGCAGAAGCAGAGTTAGGCGATACCGGACGTGTGCTGGTACGTGCTTCCGGTACAGAAAATTTGCTGCGTGTTATGGTAGAAGGCAAGAATCAGAGCCAGATAGAACGACTGGCAAATGCGATTGCCGATGTGGTAAAAGTGGTGATGAATACCCCATGATTTTTGGAGTCGGAACGGATTTGGTAGAAATCGATCGGATTCAAAAAGCAATAGAGAAGAATCCACGGTTTCTGCAAAAGGTATATACAGAAGAGGAAATTCGTTATTGTCAGCGAAAAAAGAATCCATGGCAGTCTTTTGCTGCACGGTTCGCAGCAAAAGAGGCAGTGAGCAAGGCGTGTGGCACGGGGCTAGGCAAGATTGCTTTGACGGATATCGAGGTTGTCAATCATTCTTCCGGGCAGCCATATGTGAGACTGTACGGCGCAGCACAAATGTTTGCACAGGAACATGGGATGAAACATGTGCATATCAGTTTGAGCCATTCGGAACTGTATGCCATGGCTACTGCAATTATAGAGGGGGAATAGTATGTATCTTATGACAGCAGAACAAATGCGGCAGGCTGACCACAAAACCATAACGGAATACGGGATTCCTGAAATGGTGCTGATGGAGAATGCAGGGCAGGCAATTGTATCGTTTTTGCAGGAAACCTTTGCTGATTTGCAGCAAAAAGCGGTTACTATTTTAGCAGGTTCCGGCAACAACGGCGGCGATGGGCTGGTTGCAGCGCGTTATTTGCATTATCTCGGGGTTCCGGTGAAAGTGTTTTTACTGGCGGAGCGAGAGCTTTCTCCAAGTACGCAGCAGAATTATGAAATTTTGTCTCGTCTGCCGGTGAAGATGTATTTACTGGATAGCGAGAACAGCATGCATCTGTTTAAAGTGACAGTCAACTATAGTGATATTCTTGTCGATGCATTGCTGGGCACTGGTATTAGTCGTGATGTAACAGGAAAAGCTGGGCAGCTGATAGAGATTATCAATCGCCGCAGCTGTATCAAAGTTGCTGTTGATGTACCATCCGGGCTTAACAGCGATAATGGTGAGATATGGGGAAATTGTATCAATGCTGATTATACTGTAGCATTGGCACAGCCGAAATGCGGTCATTATATGAATCAGGGGCAGAGATGCTGCGGCAAAGTGGTAGTGAAAGAGATTGGGATTCCGCAGGAAGTGTATGCATCATTACAGCTGAATTGTCAAATTATTGACAGTTCCTGCTTGCAGTTTGCCCGGGAGGGTCGCAGCAGCGCGAGCCACAAAGGTACATATGGTCATTTGCTGACAATAGGCGGATCGATGGGTATGAGCGGTGCAGTTACAATGGCAGCACAGGCAGCACTGCGTTCCGGCGTAGGGCTTGTGACTTGTGCTGTGCCGCAAGGGATTCAGATGCATGTGGCGGTAAATGTACCGGAGGCAATGGTATATCCGTTGAGTGGAGCACTGCAGTTTGATGAAACGGCAATTGATGCCATAGCAGCCTTATTAACAGGCAAACATGCTGTTGCAGTTGGTCCGGGCATGGGTAATGGTGAAGTAACAGGGCTTATGATGCTGCAGATTTTGCAATCCTGTAAGTGTGGTGTTGTGGCTGATGCTGATGCGCTGAATGCAGCGGAATACTGGCTGAGTGAAGCCTCAGAAAGTGCATGTCAGGTGATATTGACACCACATCCGGGAGAAATGGCAAGATTGACCGGGCTTACGACAGAATATGTGCAAAGCCATCGTCTGGAAGTGGCACAGAATTTTGCACAGGAACATCATGTATGGCTGGTGCTGAAAGGTGCAAATACGGTCATTGCTACGCCTGACGGAAAACTATACATGAATAATACTGACAGCCCTGCGCTGGCAGTGGCAGGAAGCGGGGATGTGCTTTCCGGTATGATTGGTGCGTTTCTGGCACAAGGGTTGTCACCGGAAGAAGCCTGCTGTGCCGCTGTGTATGTGCATGGCTGTGCAGGAAAATTCATTGCAGAACAAATTGGTGAAGTGAGCAGCAAAGCAGGGGATATTATTGCAAATATTTCTGCTGTATTAAAGAATTGAACGCTGCTTGAAGATGCGATACGAGCTATAAAATAACGTAGACAGAAATTTATAATAAACAAAACAGGAGTGGTTACAACATGGATACAAATGCTACGGCAAAATACATGAAAGTATATCGTCCGTCATGGGTAGAGGTAAATCTGGAGAATTTGAAACACAATTGTCGTACGGTAAAACAACTGGTAGGTGAAAACGTCAAAATTGCAGCAGTGGTGAAAGCCAATGGCTATGGGCATGGTGCTGTGCAGGTAAGCAAGGCTTGTTTGGAGGCCGGTGCAGATTTTCTTACTGTTGCAGTTTTAAGTGAAGCAGTTGAATTGCGGGAAGCCGGTTTTACTTGCCCGATTTTGATTATGGGGTGGACACCGATAGAAGGCTATGCAATGGCCATTGAACAGGAATTGCGCCTGACGATTTATAATCAGCAGGAAGCAGAAAAACTAAACCGCATTGCTATCGCATTGGGCAAACGAGCAAAAGTGCATTTGAAACTGGATACCGGTATGTCTCGGCTTGGGTTTCAGGCAGACGAAGCAGGATTGGCAATTGCCGAGGCGGTACTTTCTATGGAAGGTATTGAGGTAGAAGGGCTGTTCAGCCATTTATCTAAAGGTGATGAATATGATAAAACTTTTGCGCAGGGACAAGTACAGAAGTTTAAATCGTTTATGGATGAATTAGAAGCACGCACAGGCCGGAGAATTCCGATTTGTCATTTAGGAGCCAGTGCATGTATCATAGATATTCCGGAAGGTCATTTTGATATGGTGCGTCCCGGCATCATGTTATATGGATATCAGCCGTCGAATCAGATGCATTATATCCCGCATCTAAAACCGGCGCTGACATGGAAAGCTCGTGTAGCGCATATAAAAACACTGCCTGCCGGGCGATTGATTGGCTATAATGGCACATTTGAACTGTATCGTGATACATTGGTAGCCACGATTCCTGTAGGATATGCTGATGGCTATAATCGTATGTTGAGCAACAATGGTTATGTAATTTGTCGCGGGAAAAAACTCCCGATTATCGGGAAGGTGTGTATGGATCAGTTTATGGTGGATGCTTCGGAGCTTCCTGACATGCAGCCTGGGGATGAAGTGATTCTTTTGGGTACTGCAGATGGGGTATCGATTACGGTAAGTGAAATGGCACAGCATTGGGGTACCATTGAACATGAAGTGACATGCAGTATTGCAAGCCGTGTACCGCGGGTATATATTGAATAATGGAAGTAAAGAATCAAACAGTTAGTGGAGTTATACTATGGCAAAGGTAAAACGAGGAGATGTATTTTACGCAGAGCTGGACCCGGTAATTGGTTCGGAACAGGGTGGTGTGCGTCCGGTGCTGATCGTTCAGAATGATGTAGGCAACCAGCACAGTCCTACCACTATTGTAGCTGCTATTACCGGGCAGCTCAGCAAAGCAAAGCTGCCGACCCATGTGGATTTGGCAGGCAGAGAAAACGGGTTGGCAAAAAATTCGGTTGTACTGGTAGAACAAGTACGTACCATCGATAAAACACGCTTGAAAGAGTATATCTGTACATTGGACAAGCAAATAATGGAACAGGTTGATCAGGCGCTTTTAATTAGTATGGGACTGCGCTGGCAGGCGGGTCGTGAGGAGGCATAATATATAATGACACAGCAGATGAAGCAGCTTGCAAAAGAATTAAACAGACCGTTAGGCAAGGTAACAGCAGCAGTAGAACTGTTAGATGCAGGAAATACCATTCCGTTTATTGCGCGCTATCGTAAAGAAGCAACAGGCGAAATGGACGAAGTGGTGTTGCGCCAGCTGTCAGAACGATTGCAGTATTTGCGCAATTTAGAGCAGCGCAAAGAAGATGTGCTGAAAAACATTGCAGAGCAGGGCAAACTAACGGAAGAACTGGAAACAAAAATTCGACAGGCGGAAATCCTGCAGGAAGTGGAGGATTTGTATCTGCCATACAAGCAAAAACGTCGTACACGTGCAAGTATTGCACGGGAAAAAGGGCTGGAACCATTGGCTCTGGCTGTTCTGGAAGGACACATTTCGGGCGATGTATCGGCAGAGGCAGCGTTATACATAGGAAAAGAAGACGGTGCAGCTTCTGTAGAAGAGGCTATTCAAGGCGCAATGGATATCATTGCGGAAATTCTGGCTGATGATGCAGAACTGCGCAAAACGGCACGGCAATTGGCGTGGAAAGACGGGCGAATTGTTACAAAGCTGAAAAAAGTTTTAGAAGATGATGAAACAACTCCGTATGAAATGTATTATGCATATGAAGAAGCTGTGAAAAATATTCCGCCTCATCGTATATTAGCAATGAATCGCGGTGAGAATGAAGAAGTATTAGCGGTAAAAGTGGAGCAGCCGGAAGAATTGATTTTAGCCGGAATTCATCAGCAATATCAGCAGAAACGCAGTGCAGAATGTCAGCAGATTTTTGAAGAAGCAGCACGCGATGGCTGGAAACGGTTGATTGGGCCTGCCATTGAACGTGAAATTCGCAATGAGTTAACAGATGCAGGGGAAGTACAGGCGATTAAAGTGTTTTCTGAAAATCTGCACAATTTGTTATTACAGGCACCGGTGAAAGGTCATACTGTGTTAGGTGTCGACCCTGGTTTCCGCACAGGCTGTAAATTGGCTGTGGTAGATGATACCGGAAAGGTGCTGGAAGTGGGCGTTATGTATCCGCATCCGCCGCAAAAAAAATATCAGGAAGCAATGGCTTTGATGAAAGATATGATTATACGGTGGAATGTTAGTATTATTGCAATCGGCAATGGAACCGCATCTCGCGAATCTGAAGCTTTGGCTGCTGATGTGATTCGCCAGTGCCCTGGCGTGCAGTATATCATAGTATCGGAGGCAGGCGCGTCAGTATATTCTGCTTCTCCAATTGCGAAAGAAGAATTTCCGGAATACGATTTGTCACTGCGCAGTGCGGTATCTATTGCCAGACGTTTGCAGGATCCGCTGGCCGAGCTGGTAAAAATTGAGCCGAAAGCTGTTGGTGTAGGGCAGTATCAACATGATGTTACACCTAAAAAACTGGATGAAGCATTGCACGCGGTAGTAGAAGATTGTGTAAATGGTGTTGGCGTGGAATTGAATACTGCGTCTAGTGCTTTGCTGCAATATGTGGCGGGTTTGAGTCGCGCTACAGCTGACGGCATTGTAAAAATGCGTAATGAACAGGGGAAACTCACCAGCCGTAAACAGCTTTTGAAAGTGCCTCGTTTAGGGCCAAAAGCATATGAGCAGTGCGCAGGGTTTATTCGCATTGCCGATGGGGAAAATCCGTTAGACAATACACCGGTGCATCCGGAGTCTTATCAAACGGCAGAAGCATTGCTGCAGCGTTTGGGTTATAGCAAAAATGACTTGCGTACCGACAAACTTTCTCGGCTGCGCGATGCATTGCAGCAGGTATCTGTGAAGGATATGGCAAAAGAACTGGAGATTGGCGAGCCAACATTGAAAGATATTATCGCAGCGTTGCAAAAACCGGGTAGAGACCCGCGTGAAGAATTAGATCCGCCGCTTTTGCGCAGTGATGTGCTTTCTATGGAGGACTTGAAACCGGGTATGGAACTGAAAGGCACTGTGCGCAACGTAGTAGATTTCGGTGCTTTTGTGGATATCGGTGTAAAACAGGATGGACTGATTCATATTTCGCAGTTCGGTGCGAAATTTATCAAACATCCGATGGAAGTGGTGGCTGTCGGCGATATTATTACAGTGCGTGTGCTGGATGTAGATTTACGTCGTGGGAGAATTGCTCTTACCATGCGCAAAGATGATGTACAGGCCGACAGTGCACAAAACAAGAAACAAATGAATAAAAAGACAGGAGATAAACGAAAATGATTGCTTTGACAAATGGGAAACTGTACACCATGGAAGATGGAATTATTGAAAATGGTACAGTTTTGATAGAGCAGAATAAAATTGTGGCAGTAGGTGCAGATGTGGTGATTCCGCAGAATGCGCAGATTATCGATGTAGAAGGTCGTATTGTGACACCGGGTTTTATCGATGTCCATACCCATATTGGTATCGATGAAGAAATTCATCAGCCAATGGGTGATGATTGTAATGAAATGACAGAACCAAACACAGCGGAACTGCGTGCTATGGATGCCATCAATTATCGTGATTTGGCATTCCAAGATGCAGCAAAAGCCGGTATTACTACCGTTATGGTTACCCCGGGCAGTGCCAATGTATTTGGCGGTCTGGTAGCTGTAATGAAAACGGCAGGGAAAACATACAAGGAAATGCTGGTAAACGGTGAAGCGGGGCTCAAAATGGCATTTGGCGAAAATCCAAAGCGCGTATACGGTGAAAAAGATAAAGCGCCATCTACCCGTATGGCAACTATGGCCATTGCACGTCAAGGGTTATATGAAGCCAAAGAATATCTGAATAAAAGTGAAGAGGACAGAGAGTTCAGCTTGCAGACAGAACATATTGCCAAAGCTTTGAATGGCGGTATCCCTGTACGTGCCCATGCGCATAGAGCCGATGACATCATGACCGCCATTCGCCTGCGCGATGAATTTCAGCTGGATTTGGTGGTGGAACATTGTACCGATGGGCACTTGATTGTAGACGAACTGGCAGAGGCAAAAGTGCCGGTAGCTGTTGGGCCAAGTTTTAGCAACCGCGCTAAAGTGGAAATGGAGCATGTGACATTCCGGACACCTGGTGTATTAGCAAATGCCGGGCTGGATGTAGCAATTATTACCGATGCACCGTGTACACCGATTCAGTTTCTGCCGATTTGTGCAGGGCTGGCAATGCGTGAAGGTATGAAAGAGTACGATGCATTTAAAGCATTGACTATTGTGCCTGCTAAAATTTTAAGAGCGGATGATCGGATTGGCAGTCTGAAAGCGGGCAAAGATGCCGATGTGGTAGTATGGGACGGGCACCCGTTTGAGATTATGGGGAGACCAAAATATGTATTCATTAACGGCAAACAGATTGTATAAATAGAATATCAAAGGCAGCAATTATTTCTGCAAACCCTCGTTCCCTGGACATTTGCTTGAATTGTCTAATGCTCGTGGATTGCATCCACGGCATCATAGACATTTCTACGCATCTGTCCATGTCAATCTCGACACTGCAGAAATATTGCTGCCTTTTCTTTATTTTATACTATTTTTATTTTTGCTGACTTAATTTTTCACTGATAATCAGTTTCTGTGCATTAGTCAGCTTGAAACCAGGTGTCAATTCTACGATGATATCATCATAGCAGAGAATATACTGTTCCGATGGTGTATCCCCGGTAGATTTCTGATATACTGTCTTGGCATTCCATAATTTGCTGTCCACAGCGCGGAATGTATCTCTCCATTCTTCCGGCACATCCTCATCATACCAGTCATCGTACTTATGCACTAGCTCATTTACACACAAATCATACAACGCGCCCCATTTGATGTAATACACATCGTAACGCAGGCTCGGCTCACCCAGTGCATCCATACGCGGACGCTGAAAACCTTCGTATTCACCCAGCAGGAATGATTCACGGCCTTCCCAGTAGGTAGAATATTCCGTATAATCGGTCTCCATCAAGTCCTCGATGTAAAGCGGCAGTTCATCGTTGTAAACATGAAATTCATGCCCTTGATATACATAGGTGTCATAGCGCGGCTCCTCAGCAAAAATGCCTGTGTTGCTAATCTGAATGGTACCAAACACGATGCCCACCATTAGCAGAAAACCGCAAGCAAAGCTGATGGCAACGGTAGCAATGCGGCTTACCTTGGCAGATACTTTTCTGCGTTTCAACTGCTTCATTACAAATCCGGTAAACCAGAAGATGAATATAAATGTCAAGATTAAGGTACCTACAATCATATACATTTCTTTATTGTGCAGTGTCAAAATCCAGAGCATGAATACGATTAGTACAGCCCATACAACAGACAGCAGAATATGGCGATAGCTCGGTGTATTGATAAATTCTCCGTCTACCTCTGCGGCATGCCGAGCTTTTTTGTACCAGCGCAAGTATCCGAATATTTCAGTACAGCACAGAATCATGACAGCCAGCCAGCAAAAAATTGCCACAAAATTGGATGTTACCACAAAGTAATTGATCGGGTTGATGTGAAACATGTTGAACTGCAACCCAATCTGCAAAATGCCTAACAGCAGCAGTACAATCTGGCTTGGCAGAAAGTTTTTTTTCATGGCTTTATGAATGGTTTCTACTTCTACCAGAGCATCCGTCTCGATTGGTGTCGGGTTGTCCTGTGCGTTGCAGTAGATTTGCATTTGCGCACTGGCAGTGACAAATTCCCATCCAGCATGTGCACAGTAATCTCGAATGGTGAGTAATTGTTCCGATGGCTCTGCGTCAAACTCCGAAGCCGGAGGGAAATAATTAACGCTGAAATGCAGAGTTTGCGGTTCGATCGCTTTGAACTGCCAGTAGAATGATGTGATTTTCTCCAGCATCCAGCCTTTGGCTGCCATGTCCTCTAGGTATTGCTGGATGTGTGTTCTGTCATAGAAAGAATATTTGCTTAATACGCGTTTGATATCTTTATGGTTACTCATTATGTTGCACCTCCTGTGCATGATTTTCATGGGAAAAGAATTTTTCATAATCTGCTACCTGTACACGAATGCGCTGATATTCTGCATTCAGTGTTTCCATGCCCTTTTCGGTGATTAGATAGCTGCGTCTGCGGCCTTCCACTTTGGTTTCACGAATCATGTCGGCTTCAGCAAACTGTTCCAGCAAATGATACAGCGTACCGGAGCCTACCTTTACCCGACCGTCAGTCATGGCCGATACTTTGTCCATAATATCCATGCCGTAGCATTCTGATGTTAGACAAAGCAGTACATAATACATTTGCTCAGTCAAAGTCTGAAATTTGGCTCGCGCCATATCATCGCCTCCTTTTAATAAAAAAATGCGCTATTGTCGAATATCGATATTTCTAATTATAGTATATTATCGATTATCGACAATGTCAACATGTTTATTACATGAAAACAAAAAAACCCCGGTGTGTCAATTACACCGGGGATAGCATATTATATTGGTTGATTATTTTTTGAATGGCCAGAACTGGATACCGCCCTGAACGAATTTAACATCTT
>JAGARS010000114.1 GCA_017622155.1 Peptococcaceae bacterium | reverse complement strand
GAAGCGGAGCCATGAAAAAAGACTCCATGGTCAAACCAAACAACAGAGCAATGATGATTGCAATAGCTGCTGAAATAATTAACCCTTTTCCGATAACTTCAAAATGAAAACCCGATGGCTGTTCAGCTTGTGCATATGGCTCATAATACGGCAATTCTGTGCCGCAATGTGCACACAGGTGCCAATCCGGTTCAATATATGCACCACAGTTCGGGCATTTTGCTTTCAGTTCTGCACCGCATTGCGGGCAAAGGGTGTAAGTGTCTTTCACCGATGCACCACAGCGATAACATTTATGCGCAGCGTGATTGTAGCGTACTACCAGATAGATAAGCAGCCCGATAAAATATGGAATCAATACCGCAACAGCTGTCCACAGAATCGCCTCCATGCCGCGACTTTTGGAATCATGGTAAACATACATCCCCACACATACCGGAATCGCAATGTTGATAAATATGACAATGAGCATTGTAATCATGATATCCCTCCTTACAGTCCAAGCCGTTCGGCATCTTTTTCGTGAATACGAATCTCATACATTTTGTCATGCTCCATACGAATGCCGATACTTCCATGCACACCTCTGTGCGTACCGCCTCCGGCCCAGCGTCCGCTCTGGCTGTTTACTTTATATTTATACTTTACACCATTTTGTTTTAAAAATTCCCGCATTTCATTAAATTCCCGCAAGTCTGTGCCCGTGAATACCGTTTTAGAATTGAAAAATGTAATCATATCATTGCCCCTTTCTGAATCATAGTGCTGTACTATATTTTATTATAGCATAGTTTCTAAGGATAATCAAAAATATTTCTGTTGTGCAAAGTGCTCTTGTGTTCTATTAAAAACTTCTTTGATTTATTAAGCAACTTCTCAACGAAAAAGTTATCCGTGTAATATGTCTTGAAAAAATTAAAAAATATTGTATAAATCTGTGTTGCACTTTCGCCTTTTGTCTGGTATATAGAGTGAGAGGGGGCGATGATATGACCCAAATGCAATTATTATTTACATTATATCAGACAATCTATGATGACTTATCCGTCGTGGCTGACCATGAGCCGAATGACATGGTGGCGCAATATGGCAATATGGTGTATCGATTGGCTTTTGCCAGAATGCAGAATCGTCATGATACCGATGATATTTTTCAAGAGGTGTTTCTGCGCTATGTGCGGAGAAATCCTCGTTTTGAAAGTGAAGAACATGCAAAAGCATGGTTTTTGCGTACTACGCTGAACTGCTGCAAAAATCACTGGGCTTCAGCATGGCAGCGCAAAACAACCGGGCTGTCGGAAGTGCAGGAGATGTCTGTTGTATATGACAGCGAGGATGCACAGATGCTGGCAGATGCACTTGCAAAGATGGATGGGAAATATCGTGTTGTATTACATTTGTATTATTACGAGGGGCTGAAAGCAGAAGAAATTGCGAAAATTCAAGGCGTTTCAGCCGGCACGGTGCGTATGCAGCTTAGTCGCGGCCGTGAAAAATTAAAGACGTTGTTGCTGCAGGATGACACGGCATTGTTTGCGGAAGGAGGCGGAGAACATGCGTGAACAGAATTTTGATGAAATGCTGAAAACCGGTATGCAGGAGATGAATGAGGGAATTCTGCCATCTGCACAGCTGCTGGCAGATACAAGAGCGCGCATGGCACAGACAAAACCGCGCAGCAAATGGGTGCCTCGCATGCAGAAAGCAGTGGCGGTAGCAGCATGTACCTTGGTGATTTTTACAGGTGCAGTAAATCTATCGCCTGCTTTTGCATCTGCTGCGGCCAATGTGCCAATTGTGCGTGAACTGGTGAAAGCAGTAGCCTTTGACCCGAGCATGAAGGCTGCCATCGAGCACGACTATGTACAGCTGGTGAAGAAAACGGCCACCGACAATGGCTTTACATTAGAGGTGGAATATCTGGTGGCAGATCCGCGCAATTTGACTGTATACTACAAAATGAATGAGATTACAGAACGAAACAGCCAGGATGGACCGGACTATCAGTTTGATTTTGACATTCTGGATATGAATGGAGAAAACCTGGAAGGCTATGGTGCAAGCTCGGATTATCCAATCAGCGAGGAAGAAAAAGAAGCGCTCAATGCAGTGAAATTTAATTTTTCCGGGGAGGAAACTTTACCTGAACAGGTACAGCTGCGTCTCATTGTAAAAGAAGCTCAGCCGCTTTCGGAGGAAGACCAGAAGAAACTGGATGAGGCGAGAAATAAAACAGGATTGGCAGGATCGATTGCCAGTTTTGAAGAACCGCGTCCGGAATACAAAGAAGTGGCGAATATGATTGTGCCGCTCACCATTGATAAAGGCAGTTTATTCAATGTGCGTACACTGAATATGAATCGTACCGTTGAACTGGATGGGCAGCGAATCGTGTTTGACAAGGTGGAAATTTATCCGACACAGATTCGCGTACTGTGGCATACCGATGAAACCAATACCCACTTGATTGATGGTCTGCGTATAGAATTGCAAAGCAAAGAACGCGGCAAATGGCAAGGCATCAGCAATGGTGTATCCGGGATAGGCGCCACTGATTCTCCGGAACGGCAGACATGGCTGGAAAGTAATTGGTTCTCCGATGAGGAAGAATACCAGTTAGTTATTACACAATATGCATTGATACCGAAGGATAAGCGGATGG
>JAGARS010000113.1 GCA_017622155.1 Peptococcaceae bacterium | reverse complement strand
GTGCATCAGAATGAAACTGATATGGATGAAACGTGTAGACTGTATAAAAAGGTGTGAGTTTCTTGGTATGTATTCAAGGCCTTCAAAAATTAACACTGCTTGATGTACCGGGTAAAGTGGCATGTACCATTTTTACCGGCGGATGTAATTTTCGCTGTCCGTTTTGTCAGAACAGTGATTTGCTGTCCTGTAATACAGCCGGAGCGTTCAGTGTAGATGAAGTGCTGACATTTTTAAAGGGGCGCACCAAATTGCTGGATGCAGTGTGTATCAGCGGCGGGGAGCCATTATTACAGCCGGAACTGCCCAATCTGCTTCGGGAAATCAAGGCGATGGGCTATTATATCAAGCTGGACACCAACGGAAGCTTTCCGGATCGGTTGAAGGCAGTGGTAGAAGAAAATCTGGCAGATTATGTGGCCATGGACTTGAAAAACTGTACAGAACGGTATAGTGAAACCATTGGAATGCCGCCTTTGTATCAGGATAAAATAGATGAAAGCATCAATTATCTCTTGAGCGGAGCAGTGCCTTATGAATTTCGCACCACGGTAGTGCGCCAGCTGCATAGTGCCGAGGATTTAATAAAAGCAGCGGAACGGATTCAAGGTGCCGAGCAGTATTATCTGCAAGGTTTTGTGGATTCTGAGCATGTACTGCAGCCGGGGCTTCGTGCTTATACCGCCAATGAAATGGAGCAGCTGCGGCAGCGTATTCTGCATTTGGTGCCAAATGCCAAGCTGCGCGGTGTAGATATAGACAAACCATAATCATTGCCAATTCCATGCCTACAGGCATGAAACTATATATTACAGTTCGAGTATGACAGCCACACCAGAGGGTGAATTTGTACAAATGAGGTGTTTCTTATGTATCAAGTATTAAAACGCGATGGCGAAACAGCGGAATTTAATATTTCCAAGATTGCTGTGGCAATCACAAAAGCGTTCGAAGCGCAGAACAAACAGTATCATTCCAGCGTGATTGATCTTTTGGCACTGAAAGTAACTGCTGACTTTGAAAGCAAAATCAAAAATGATTTAATCAGTGTAGAAGACATTCAGGACAGTGTAGAAGACGTATTGATTCAGGCAGGGTATGCTGATGTAGCGAAAGCTTATATTCTGTACCGTAAACAGCGTGAAAAAATCCGTAACATGAAATCTACCATCCTGGACTACAAAGATCTGGTAGACAGCTACCTGAAGGTATCCGACTGGCGTGTAAAAGAAAACTCCACCGTTACCTATTCTGTAGGCGGTTTAATTCTGAGCAACAGCGGTGCAATCACTGCCAACTACTGGCTCAGCGAAATCTATGATGAAGAAATTGCCAATGCACACCGCAATGCAGACATTCACATTCATGATATGTCCATGCTGACAGGCTATTGCGCAGGCTGGTCCCTGAAACAGCTGATTCAGGAAGGGCTGGGCGGTATTCCGGGTAAAATTACTTCTGCACCGGCAAAACATTTATCCACTCTGTGCAACCAGATGGTAAACTTCCTGGGTATTATGCAGAATGAATGGGCAGGGGCACAGGCGTTTTCTTCCTTCGATACCTATCTGGCGCCATTCGTAAAAGTAGACAACTTAAGCTATGATCAGGTGAAAAAAGCGCTGGAAAGCTTTATCTACGGTGTAAATACACCGAGCCGCTGGGGTACGCAGGCACCATTTAGCAACATTACACTGGACTGGGTAGTGCCAAATGACATGGCTGAAATGAATGCCATTGTAGGCGGCAAAGAAATGGACTTCAAATACAAAGACTGCAAACCGGAAATGGATATGATCAACAAAGCATTCCTGGAAATCATGATTGAAGGCGATGCCAACGGCCGCGGCTTCCAGTATCCGATTCCGACCTATTCCATCACTGCAGATTTTGACTGGGCAGATACAGAAAACAACCGTCTGCTGTTTGAAATGACAGCCAAATACGGTACACCATACTTCTCCAACTATATTAACAGTGATATGGAACCAAGTGATGTACGCAGCATGTGCTGCCGTCTGCGTCTGGATTTGCGCGAATTGCGTAAAAAATCCGGCGGGTTCTTTGGCAGCGGGGAAAGCACAGGTTCCGTTGGTGTTGTTACCATCAATATGCCGCGTATTGCTTATCAGTCTGAAAATGAAGCAGATTTCTATCGCCGTCTGGACAAAATGATGGATATTTCTGCGCGTTCTCTGAAACTGAAACGCACCATCATTACCCGTTTATTGGATGAAGGGCTGTATCCTTACACCAAACGTTACCTGGGCAACTTTGACAGTCATTTCTCTACCATTGGTCTGGTGGGGATGAACGAAGCATGCAGAAATGCAAAATGGATTCAGAAAGATCTGACCGACGAAGCTGCGCAGCAGTTTACCAAAGATGTGCTGAATCATATGCGTGAACGTCTGAGCGACTATCAGGAAATGTACGGTGATTTGTACAACCTGGAAGCAACTCCGGCAGAATCTACATCCTATCGTCTGGCAAAACACGATATCGAACGGTATCCGGATATCATCACTGCTTCCGAGCCGAATGATACCCCATACTATACCAACAGCTCTCATCTGCCTGTTGGCTATACCGAAGATATTTTTGCTGCGCTGGATATTCAGGACGAACTGCAGACACTGTACACATCCGGTACTGTATTCCATGCATTCCTGGGCGAAAAACTGCCTGACTGGCAGAGTGCTGCATCTTTGGTACGCAAAATTGCAGAAAACTACAAACTGCCATATTATACACTGTCTCCAACTTATTCCATCTGTAAAGATCACGGTTATATTTCCGGCGAAGTATATGAATGCCCAATCTGCGGCGCGAAAACAGAAGTATACAGCCGTATTACCGGGTACTATCGTCCGGTACAGAACTGGAATGACGGTAAGAGCAAAGAGTTTAAAGACCGCAAAGTATACGATATCAGCCGTTCCGTGCTGAAACGTGTCAGCGATGCCGGCGAAACACAGGAAATTGTGAATATTGATGCGGTATCTGCCGATACACCGGATACTGTACTGCTGTTTACCACACAGACTTGCCCGAACTGCAAAATTGCGGAAACATTCCTGCAGAAAGCAAATGTGCCATATCAGAAAGTGGTAGCGGAAGAAAATGCATCTCTGGTGCAGCAGTATTCCATTATGAAAGCTCCAACACTGATTGTACAGCACGAAGGCAAAGTTACCAAATATGACAATGCATCCGACATTCGTCGCTACAGTGACAGCGTCACCAAATAAGTTTATCGCAAATACACATATAACACAAACAGGAGATACCACTCTCATAATCGGAGGGGTATCTCCTGTTTATGTGAAACCTGTATTGTGTTAAGATTTGGTAAAGCTGTGCAACAAATCATTGCATAATGAGTAAATCAGCTATATAATAGAAAAATTGAAATGCAGCAGTATATGCAAAATACTTAGACAATTTAGGGGGAACGAACAATTATGCGTTGGCCAAAAGTAATTACATTGGTTGCCACCATACTGATTGTGGTACTTGCCGCCGGTATTTTATTTCCGGTATATGCCGATCATGCAGTATTAGGGCTTGATTTGCAGGGCGGTGTGATGGTGCGTCTGGAAGCACCGGAAGGTACAAGTATGGAAGAAATGGAAGCAGCCAAATCCGTTATTGAGAATCGTATCAATGGGCTTGGTGTAGCAGAGCCGGAGGTGCGTTTAGAAGGAACGAACCGTATTTCTGTAGAACTGCCGGGGGTAGAGGATGCAGACGAAGCAGTTCGCGTGATTGGTACCACTGCGAAACTGCAGTTTATTCGCTATGACAACGGCGAAATTATCCTGGAAGGCTCTGATTTGAAACATGCATCCGCCGGTGTCAACGAACAGGCACTGTATGCGGAAGATAAATTTCTGGTATCGTTAGAGTTTAACAGCGAAGGTACCAAAAAATTCGCCAATGCCACCAATGATTTAATCAATACTTATGGCAAGGGTGATGAAGCCCGTGCAGACCGCATCATTGCCATTGTACTGGACGGACAGATTATCTCTGCTCCGTCGGTAAATGAACCGATTATTGACGGGAAAGCACAGATTTCCGGCGGCTTTATGACCTATGATGAAGTATCCAGCCTGGCAACCATGCTCAGAGGCGGTGCGCTGCCGGTAGACCTGACCATCGTAGAAAAACAGATTACCGGGCCGCAGCTGGGGGCAGACTCTATCGCCAAAAGTATTACCGCAGCCATCATCGGTGTGATTGCGCTGGCAGTATTCATGATTGTGATGTATCGTGTACCGGGTATCGTTGCAGTATTTGCACTGCTGTTGTATGCCATCATCGTAATCGGTGCAAACGTAGCCATCAAAGCTACCATTACGCTGCCGGTAATTGCAGCATTCCTGCTTTCTGTAGGGATGGCGGTGGATGCAAATGTTATTATTTTTGAACGAATCAAAGAAGAAATGCGTGCCGGGAAAACCCTGCGCGTAGCGGTGGACAGCGGCTTCAAAAAAGCATTTTCCACCATTTTTGACTCCAATATCACTACTCTCTTAGCAGCAGTCATCCTCATTGCATTTGGTACAGGCTCTGTGCGCGGCTTTGCAGTGACACTGACAATCGGGATTCTGGCAAGTATGTTTACTGCTATCACATTTACCCGATTTATGCTGGTAAACCTGGTGAGCAGCAATCTGATTCGCAATAACAAATTCTATGGAGCATAAGGAGGTGCCTGGTATGAAATTCAAAGCAGATATTGTAGGAAAACGCAAACTCTTTTACATTGTTTCTGTGGTATTGCTCTTAGCCGGTGTGGCATCCATGCTGTTTCAGGGGCTCAACCTGGGCATCGACTTTACCAGCGGCAACAAAATGATTGTAGAATTTAACGAGACCGTAGACATTGCCGATTTGCGTACAGCTCTGACCGAACAGGGTATTACAGGAAGTAAAATTCAGGAGCTGGACAATGGCTCTTATGTGCTCAAAACACCGGAACTGACACAACAGAGCGAAGAAGCACTGGTGAACGCGTTAGAAGCTAAATTTGGCAGTCTGACCGTACATTCCAGCGGCCTCATCGGGCCTAGTGTCGGTGCCGAACTGAAAAAAAGCGCAGCCATCGCATTAACACTGGCTGTGATATTGATGATTGTGTATATCACCTTCCGGTTTGAACTGCACTTTGCCATTGCAGGGGTATTGGCACTGTTCCACGATGTCTTTGTGGTAGTGGCAGTGTTCAGTATCTTCCAGCTGGAAGTAGACAGCACCTTTATCGCGGCACTCTTGACCATCTTCGGGTATAGTATCAACGACAAAATCGTTGTGTTTGACCGCATCCGCGAAAATCTGGTAAAAGTACGCAAAGAAGAACTGGCCGGCCTGGTAAACAGCAGTATTGCCCAGAGCTTTACCCGTTCCATGAACACATCCATCAGTACATTGCTTCTGCTTTTGGCGCTGCTGTTCTTCGGCGGGCAGACCACACGCATCTTTGTACTGGCAATGGTGATCGGTGTTGTGGCAGGCACATATTCCTCTCTGTGTATTGCCAGCCCAATCTGGTATGATATCAAGATGAAACAGAAAGGCAACCACGTAGAAGCTAAATAAAATAGAACAATAGGGTACGCTGTATGCAGCAAGCCCAACCGCAAGGCGCCGATTTGGCGCCTTTTTTGTGTCAGCAAGAAAATACATTATGGGGTAAATTGGAAATTTATTCAGCAAAATGGTAAAAATCTATGGACGAATGGGGAAGATTGTGCTATAATGCTCTCATAGAAACATGACATTCTTCGAAGATGTAAATGGCAAAATCAACATATAGGGGGAAGCAGATATGGGTTTAGAAGAAAAAATGGACATGGTCATTTCCATGGTAGCAAGTATGAACGAGCAAATGACCGAAAAATTCGGTCAAATTGATGAAAGATTTACTCAAATAGATGAGAGATTTGACCGTTTGGAAGATAAGCTGGAAGCACTTCGCGAAGAAAACGCAAAAGAGCATGATCTTTTACGCGGGCAGATTGGTGCCGTGGCAGAGGCATTAAATATCAGCAATGCCATGCATGATGCCCGATACGAAGAAATAAAACAAAACGATGAAGAACTGAAGCAAAAATATGAAGCATTACAACGAGTACAGGACCAGCACAGCATTGATAT
>JAGARS010000011.1 GCA_017622155.1 Peptococcaceae bacterium | reverse complement strand
GTTATTGTTTATTTGCCGTCTATTGTTTGTTCCGATACTATGGATTGCTGTGATGAAAGCATACAGGTTTTCTTTGTCGCTGCTGACTGGCAGTATTCAAAGCCCCATACGGCAGCTGCTGCAGTATACGGCCTTTTTTGCAGCCATGCTTTTGGGTATGATTGCAGTGAGCACTATAGATGGACTAGCAGTTTTTTATTATTTACATAGACTATGAAGAATTGTTTTACACAGGCACAGAGTGTGGTATAATATATTTAATATATATTGAACAGGAAAGAATGGGATGAGAACAATGATTCACCAGGCAATTGATGATTATATTGTATTTCTGACAGTAGAAAAAGGCGCTTCGCATAATACGATAGAAGCATACAGCAATGATGTGCGTAAATTTGCCCAGTATCTGGAGGATTCGGAAATTCACCGCTGGAATCAAGTAGATAATAGCACCATTCGTGGTTATATGGCTACGATGAAGCAGGAGGAGATTACCAATACTACCCGTGCGCGAAATGTGGCTGCGCTGAAAAGTTTTTTCCGATTTCTTTATATGGAAAAATATACGGACTACAATTTGGGAGAAGTGCTGGATACTCCACGCAAAGAAAAAACTCTGCCTAAATATCTAACCATTGAAGAAGTAGAACGTTTGCTGGATGCTCCTGATGTGACCACACCGCATGGCTGCAGAGATAAAGCAATGCTGGAACTGCTCTATGCATCCGGACTTAGGGTTAGTGAATTGATTACGTTAAAGCTGTCAGATATCAGCTTTGAGATGGCTTATGTGCGATGTTTTGGGAAAGGTGCGAAAGAACGTATTATTCCATTGGGACGATATGCCCTTGCCGCATTAGAACAGTATATCAACCATTGTCGTCCGAAAGTGGACAACAATTGGCAGACGGATACACTGTTTCTTAATAAAACAGGTAAAGGTTTAAGCCGTCAGGGGTTTTGGAAACTGCTCAAAAAATACGGTAAAGAGGCAGGAATCACAACGGAGATTACGCCTCATGTGCTGCGGCATTCGTTTGCAACACATTTATTGTCTAATGGCGCTGATTTGCGCGCTATTCAGGAAATGCTGGGCCATGCTGATATTGCTACTACACAGATTTATACGCATTTACTGGGTGAACAGATGCTGGATGTATACAAAGCAGCACATCCCCGTGCGAAAAAAACATAGCTTTTTGCTTCTGAATATATAACGAAAAGATTCACAGGAGATGAAAAAAATATGGGGAAAAAATTAATCTGGATTATTTTAGACAGCGCAGGTATTGGTGCACTGCCGGATGCCGCTGATTATGGTGATGCCGGTGCCAATACACTGCAGCATATTGCACAGGCGCTTCCAGAACTGCAGCTGCCAGTAATGAATGCTATGGGACTTGGGCATCTGATCCCGCAGTTTGCTAAACGTGATAAAGCGATATTAGATAAACCAAGTTATTGGGCACGTATGGCGGAAGCATCCAAAGGCAAAGATACAATCACCGGACACTGGGAATTTACCGGTATTCTTACTGAAGAACCATTTCCGACTTTTCCTGATGGTTTTCCGCAGGAATTAATTACATTGTTAGAAGAACGTACAGGGATGTCCTTTCTTGGCAATGAAGTGGCCTCAGGTACAGAAATTATTGCACGATTGGGAGCAGAACATATACGTACCGGAAAACCAATCCTTTATACATCTGCCGATAGCGTACTACAGATTGCAGCACATGAGGAAATTATTCCGGTGCCGGAACTATACCGCATCTGTGAAATTGCCCGCGAATTGACCCGTACAGGTCCATACAAAGTAGGTCGTGTCATTGCTCGTCCGTTTATTGGCTCAGAGGATGCTTTTACACGTACATCTAATCGACATGACTATGCGCTTCATGTGTCGAAAGAAAACTTATTGCATGATTTGCTGAACCATGACATACCGGTATATGCTGTTGGAAAAATTCGTGATATTTATGCAGGAACATCGTTTACCAAGGCAGAGCCTACGAAAAGTAATGAGGACGGCATGGAGAAAACACTTACATTTTATCAGGAATTATGCAGAACGTATGAACATGGTCTTGTATATGTGAATCTGGTGGATTTTGATATGAAATATGGGCATCGCAGAGATGCAGAAGGTTATGGAGCAGCTTTGGCTGTATTTGATACCTGGCTTTTAGAGTTGATTAAAATCATAGATGAAGATACCGTTGTTGTACTTACGGCTGACCATGGTTGTGATCCGGGTTATACCGGCACCGACCATACCCGGGAATATGTGCCGCTGTTATTGTATGGTAATGCTGTAGTATCTAATAAAACAAATGAACTGATAACGTATCCAAGTTTTGCCGATTTGGGCGCTACCATCGCCGATTATTTTGATGCACCATATACTGGGTACGGTACCAACTTTGCAAATCCTGTATTTGCGGATGAATAATTTTATATATAATGTTTCATAGATTTGCAGGAGACGACGACCTCGGCGTCCCGTGTTCATATAGAAAGGATGACCAGAATGCGCATTGTAGATTTAATTATCAAGAAACGAGAAGGCGGAGAACACTCTCGTGAAGAATTGCAGTTTATCATTGACGGATATTTGGACGGTTCTGTCGGTGAAGAACAAATTTCTGCATGGCTGATGGCGGTATATTTTCGCGGCATGAGTGATCAGGAAACAGCCGCATTAACAGATATTATGCAGCATTCAGGCGATGTGCTTACTTATGCAGATGTTAGTGATATCATTGTGGATAAGCATAGTACAGGCGGTGTTGGCGACAAAACAACTCTGGTAGTGGCTCCTTTAGTGGCTGCAAGCGGTGTACCTATTGCAAAATTATCCGGCAGAGGACTTGGCTTTACCGGTGGCACACTGGATAAACTGGAATCTATTCCAGGGCTTCGTGTTGATATCAGTGGCGAGGCATTTCGTGCACAATTAAATAATATTGGTATTGTAGTTGCCGGGCAGACCGCAAATCTTGTACCGGCTGATAAAAAACTGTATGCTTTAAGAGATATTACTGGCACAATCGAAAGCATTCCGCTTATTGCCAGCAGCATCATGAGCAAAAAACTAGCTAGTGGTGCCAATAAAATTGTTCTGGATGTGAAATTTGGTTCCGGTGCATTTATGCAGCAGCCGGAACAGGCGAAAGAATTGGCGAAAGCTATGGTGAAAATCGGTGATGCGTTAAATCGTCAAACAGTGGCTGTATTGTCTTCTATGGATCAGCCTCTTGGTTATGCGGTAGGAAATACGGTAGAGGTACAAGAGGCTATTGATACATTAGAAGGCCATGGACCTGCAGATTTCACCGAGTTGTGCCTGACTTTGGCGGGGCATATGATTTTCCTTGGCGGAAAGGCGCTATCTGCTGAAGATGGCTATACAAAAGCGAAAATGCTACTGGAAAACGGATTCGCATTAGAAAAATTTTATCAGTTGATAAAAGCGCAAGGAGGCTCTCTGGCAAACGGACTACCGGAAGCAGAGTTTACAGCATCGGTTTATGCAGCGCGTGCCGGTATTGTACAGGCCATTGATGCCAAAACAATCGGGCATTCCAGTATGCTGCTGGGGGCAGGTCGCGAGACAAAACATTCGATCATTGACCCGACGGCCGGTATCATTCTGCGCAAAAAAGTTGGAGAAACAGTAGAGCAGGGTGAAGTGATTGCAGAACTTCATTACAATACACCGTATGCATATCGCTTAGATGAAGCTGTGAAAGCCGTTCAGGATGCTTATGTGATTGATGAAATGCAGCCGAAAATATTGCCGTTGATTTTGGATATCATTGAGTAATACAGATTTTGTACTATCATTATAATAAAAATCAAGCAACAATCTCTCCTTTCGGGCATATAGTAAAGCAGGGAAGGAGAGATTTGTTATGAGTGAAGAAAAAAAATCTGAAAGTATGAAACAAGAAAATACTACAGAATCACTGGCAGAACAATTGCAGGCCGGTCATCGCTCTCGTATGAACGGAAACTTGCAGCAGGGTTTAAATATGAATAATATACAGTTCTATGAAGTAACACCAGATGCCGCTTATCAGATGCAGACTACGAATGATACCTGTATGAATGTTAGTGATATGGCAGACCGTATTGCAGAATCCACAATTTCAGATGCAATGCCGGAAAGTTACCTCAATTATGCGGCACAGCTTTTAGAACAGATGCGCAGTGTATATAGTTCTTCATGGGACAATTGTGCCAACGGAGGTACATGGCATGGTGGACACAACCATTTTTACAATCCATGTAGTGGAGCCGATGTACCGCCAAGTCACAGCTGTCCGGTATATGATTGCACCAACACTTGCGGCTGCATGAATCCATCGCCGCAGCCGGCACCATATCCGCCAATGCATGACCAAACCTGCAATGGAGGTACCGCCACATATTATGATGATTGTGCATACAAACTGCAGAAAATCAGTGATCAGTTAAATCGTATTGAAACCATGACCAACGAAATGTATAATATGAATCAGCAATTGTTCAGTTATCTGATTGAGTATTATAATGCAATCATTGCAAACGGGAAAAGTAAATAAAATGTATGAAAATCAGCCGAAAGCAATACTATTATGCGGTATTTCGGCTGGTTTTTTTGTGGACTTTTTTATTGGAACATGTTATATTGAATGTTATATTGAATGTTATATTGAAGAAATTAAGGAGTATAAAAATGAACGAACCGAATAATGAATTATATACATATATGGTACAGATTTTAGCAAATCCGGTGAAAAAACTTGTGATTAGTCATCCGAAAACGAAAAGTGCGTTATATAAAAAGATTAACGTTAATCGTAAGAAAGATTATTATCAGATAGAAAAATACACAGACAAGCAGGTATTTCATGAAAATATCAAAACGGAACAGCTTTTAGATAAATGCATGGAACTGATTGATGGTCAGTATCTGCAAGTAAATGCGTGGAGTGAAGATATCGAATATGCTCTGTTAATTTCTAAGAAAGGGAGCTGCGCGCTTCGCAAGATTCAGCAGAAACAGGCGAATAATGTGCAAATTGTAAGCAATTGTGCAACGGGCAACTGTGCAGTCGATACACACAATCGCAAAAAAATTATATGTTAGAAGAAGGCATGGTAATTCCGCCACTGGTAGATATGGGTATTTTTACGCAAGAAGGCAAAGTGGTACGTTCTATGCACGATAAATATCGTCAGATTAACCGGTTTATTGAACTCATAGATGATGCGGTGCGTGACCTCAATATATCTACGCTGCATGTTATTGATTTCGGCTGTGGTAAATCCTATCTGACATTTATTTTGTATTATTATCTCACAGAGATTCGCGGTATTCAGGCAGAGATTGTCGGTCTGGATCTAAAAGAAGATGTCATTTACAATTGTAATACAGCAGCGCAGAAATACGGTTATACCGGGCTTCGCTTTGAATTGGGTGATATTAACGGCTATAAAGCACCATTTGATGTAGATATGGTGATTACCTTACATGCCTGTGATACTGCCACCGACTATGCACTGTATAATGCAATCCAATGGAATGCAAAAATGATATTCTCTGTGCCATGCTGTCAGCATGAACTGAATCATCAGATGAAACCGGAAACTTTGTCTATTTTGTCCAACTACGGTATTATTCAAGAACGATTTGCTGCATTGGCTACCGATGCCATCCGCGGCAATCTGTTAGAATATTGCGGGTACAAAACACAATTGTTAGAGTTTATTGATTTTGCCCATACGCCAAAAAATATTCTCATTCGTGCCACACGGCGCGGCAGTACTCCAAAGCATTTGAAAGAGAAGAAACTGCAGGAAGTTCATGCAATAATGGATGAATTTCAGTTTAATCCAACACTGTATCAATTGATTCAGCCGAAATAATATAATTTGTGCAGATTCTACAAGAAATCAAAAAATCGGCTTGCGAGAATCGTTTCTAACAGGCAAAAATATTTTTCTCGACTAAATACTCGTGAAAATTGTTCAAGCTGATTTTAGACCTATTTATTCGCATTTGAGCAGTTTTGCTTTGTTTAGATGTATTTATAACTGTGTTTTTCCATAATTTCATATTAATCCTGTATCTATTTGGAAAATAAATGGGTACATAAGAGAATATTTTAACGATTTGATTCAAATTTATAAAAATGCGATTGTGTTTCATATGAATCTGCGTTATAATAATTAAGAGCATAGCTCAAAACATTCCGTTGGAGGATTACTATTATGGAAAAAAACTACGAAGCACTAAAACTGGAAAATCAGCTTTGTTTTCCGCTGTATGCGGCATCTCGTGATGTTATCAAACAGTATAAACCAATGCTGGACAAACTGGAACTGACTTACACACAGTATATCGTTATGATGGTATTATGGGAACGTCAGCAGATTACTACAAAAGAAATGGGGAAAATGCTGCACCTGGATTCCGGTACATTGACTCCATTATTAAAGAAAATGGAAGGGAAAGGGCTGGTTAGCCGTAAACGTTCTGAATTTGACGAACGCAATCTGACCGTAACCATTACCGAAAAAGGCATGCAGCTGAGAGACGCAGCTGTTGAAATTCCTGCACAGATGGTAAAATGCAATGCATTGGATGCAGAAGAATCTGCAACATTATATAAATTGTTATATAAAATCATGGATGCTGCACAGTAAGCATGACAAGCAACAGGCATACAGCAATGTGTGCCTGTATTTTTATAATAACTTGGTTTACATAACAATGATTATGTGAAGTTTTAGATTTGAAAACCATTGTGGAATTGCATCCCTATCACGCTTTGTAAATCATATGTGAAATTTGCTGGTACTTTGTGTGTTCATGTGATTCCAATAAATAAACCCGGAATCCTTTGACTCCGGGTTTATAGTTTAAAGTTCGTTACAGTATAAAATCAGAACTTATACAGTCATAATTTCTTTTTCTTTATTGTCGATTACTTTATCGATTTCAGCAATAAATTTATCTGTCATTTTCTGGATATCATCCTGTGCACCTTTGCTTTCATCTTCGGTGATTTCTTTGGATTTTTCCAGACCTTTCAGATCATCATTACCATCGCGGCGAATGTTACGTACACTTACTTTTGCATCTTCGCCTTTTTTCTTAATGCGTTTTACCAGGTCTTTTCTGTTTTCCTGAGTCAGCTGAGGCATTACCAGACGAATCACTGTACCATCGCTGGTTGGTGTGATGCCGATATCGGATTTCATGATTGCTTTTTCAATCTGTGGCATTGCAGATTTATCCCAAGGCTGAATAGCCAGCATTCTTGGTTCCGGTACGGAAATGTTTGCCATCTGATTGATTGGTGTTGGAGCACCATAGTAATCTACTGTAATTTTGTCCAGTAATGCCGGAGAAGCAACGCCTGTACGAATACTTGCCAGATCGCTTCTTAATACAGAGATTGTTTTGTTCATTCTTTCTTCTACATCCTGTTTGATGGTATTAATCATTGTATACTACCTCCCTACATAGGTTCCGATTTTTTCGCCCATTGCGGCGCGTTTCATATTGCCCGGTGTCATCATATCGAAAACAATCAGTGGAATATTATTATCCATGCACAGACTGATTGCTGTGGAATCCATTACCTTTAACCCCTGATTTAGTACATCAATATAACGCAATGTGTCGAATTTCTTTGCATTTGGATTGGTTTTTGGGTCATCATCATATACGCCATCTACTTTTTTAGCCATTAAAATAGCGTCAACACCCATTTCTGCTGCACGCAATGCTGCAGTCGTATCGGTAGAGAAATACGGATTCCCGGTACCTGCACCAAAAATAACCACTCTACCTTTTTCTAAATGCCGTGTCGCTCTGCGTTTGATATATGGCTCTGCTACTTCACGCATTTCGATAGATGTCATCACGCGGCTTTCCAAACCAATTGCCTCGATTGCATCCTGCAGCGCCAGTGCATTGATGACTGTGGCCAGCATGCCCATATAATCCGCAGTTGCACGGTCAATACCGCGTTTTGCACCGGCAACACCGCGCCAGATATTGCCCCCGCCTACTACGATGGCTACCTCTACGCCTGCGTCAACCAGTTCTTTTACCTGAAGTGCCATAGAGTTCAGTACGTTGCCTTCCAGGCCATATCCTACTTCACCGCTTAGCGCTTCCCCACTCAGTTTTAAAATTACGCGTTTATACTTTGGCTGTTCCATATCTTAGCCTCCTGCCACGATGTCCTTTACGAGAACATAAATAAAATTCACTGAATATGATTGTATCAGTATACCTATATATTATCTCATAAATAAAGAGAACACAAGGGGTGTTCTCTTTAAATTTTCAATATATGATGCTCAAACATCAAATTTCGCCAAGCAATCTGCGAATCGCAATTAGCCCTTGATCTGCGCAGCTACTTCCGCAGCGAAATCTTCGTTTTTCTTTTCCAGACCTTCACCCATTTCGAAACGTACGAAACGAACTACTTCAGCATTTGCTTTTTTCAGCAGTTTGCTGATAGCTTCGCCATCATCGCTCTTAATGAATGCCTGGTCAACTAAGCATACTTCTTTGTAGTATTTTTCGATACGGCCAACAACCATTTTTTCAATGATGTTGTCTGGTTTGCCTTCGTTACGAGCCTGTTCTGTCAGGATCTGTTTTTCATGTTCCAGTTCAGCAGTTGGTACCTGAGAACGATCCAGATAAGCAGGGTTAGCAGCTGCAACCTGCATAGCGATATCTTTAGCCAGTGCAGCGTCGCCGCCTTTCATTTCTACCATTGTAACGATTTTGCCGCCAGCATGGCTGTAAGCAGCAACGATACCGTCTGTTTCATAGCAAGCGAAACGACGCAGGGAAATGTTTTCACCGATTTTAGCGATTTTTTCTGTTACCAGTGCAGATACTGTCTGACCGTTCAGTTCGGAAGCAGCCAGAGCTTCAACGTCTGCCGGTTTGGTAGCAGCAACATGAGCTGCGATAGCCTGTACCATTTCTTTGAATTCGTCTGTTTTAGCAACGAAGTCTGTTTCGCAGTTCATTTCCAGGATAACGCCTGTTTTGCCATCTTCGGAAATGTAGGAACCTACGATACCTTCAGCAGCAATACGGCCGGATTTTTTTGCAGCGCTTGCCAGACCTTTTTCACGTAAAAAGTCTACAGCTTTGTCCATGTCGCCGTCGCATTCGGTTAATGCTTTTTTGCAGTCCATCATACCAGCGCCGGTCATTTCTCTTAATTCTTTTACTAAGGATGCTTTGATTTCAGCCATTGTAAAATTCCTCCTAAGAATCTTTTATAAAATGATAGGGTAACCAGTGGTTACCCTATGCAGATGTTCATATATGAATTATTCTTGTACTTCTACTGCTTCTTCTACAACAGCTTCTTCTGCAGCTTCAGCCATGCTTTCGCCCTGTTTAGCTTCCAGAACAGCGTCGGAGATTACAGATGCCAGTAATTTAACGGCTCTGATTGCATCGTCGTTACCAGGAATAACATAATCTACATCATCAGGATCGCAGTTAGTATCTACGATAGCAACTACTGGAATACCTAATTTTTTAGCTTCGGTAACAGCAATTTTTTCTTTTCTTGGGTCGATTACGAATAAAGCACCTGGCAGTTCAGGCATATCTTTGATACCGCCTAAGAAACGTTCCAGTTTTTCTTTTTCATTCAGTAATTTGAATTTTTCTTTTTTGGTCAGCAGTTCTAATGTGCCGTCTGCTTCCATTTCTTCCAGTTTTCTTAAACGTTTAATACGTTTTTCGATTGTCTGGTAGTTTGTCAGCATACCGCCCAGCCATCTTTCGTTAACGAAGAATTCACCTGCACGCAGAGCTTCTTCTTTGATGGTTTCCTGAGCCTGTTTTTTAGTACCAACGAACAGTACAGGTTTGCCTGCTGCTGCTACTTCGCGAACGAATTCATAAGCTTCATTCACTTTTTTTACTGTTTTCTGCAGGTCGATGATATAAATACCATTTCTTTCTGCAAAGATGTAAGGAGCCATTTTAGGGTTCCAGCGTCTTGTTTGATGACCAAAATGTACACCAGCCTCTAATAACTGTTTCATAGAGATTACTGCCATTTCGGACACCTCCTCTCATAAATTAGATTTTATTGTTGCATTCCTCCATCATGGTCATCTTTTACAGGAACCCGCTGTTTGTGGGCTCTTCCTGTAAAATCACATGATGTGTGTATTTGCACCGCTAAATATATTAGCATACCTAACCATAAATTGCAAGAACTTTTTTATGATTTTACAACATAAATTTGCTAAGGTCACGATCATCAATCATATCATGTAATTTGTCTGTTACGTAAGCATCATCAATGACAAATTGCTGACCTTGATAATCGCTGGCAGCGAACATAATATCAGCCAGAAGACGTTCCATAATGGTGTGCAGGCGTCTTGCCCCCAGGTTTTCAGTCTGTTCATTCATATCATAAGTGATGCTTGCCAGAAGTGTAATTGCCTCATCGGTAAAAATGAGTTCTACGCCTTCCGTTTTTAATAACTGTGCATACTGGTTTGGCAATGCATTGCTTGGCTCACGAAGGATTCGTTCCAAATCCTCTTTGGTTAAGCTTTCCAGATGTACAGTTACCGGAAAACGACCTTGCAGTTCCGGAATCAAATCTGTTGGTTTGGCTACATGGAATGCACCGGCTGCAATAAACAGCATATGATCGGTACGTACATTACCGTATTTCGTTTTCACTACACTGCCTTCTACGATAGGCAGAATATCTCTCTGTACGCCTTCACGAGATACATCCGGCCCGTGGCTTGCGCCTTTGCTTGCGATTTTATCAATTTCATCCAGAAAAATAATGCCATGGTTTTCTGCAAGTGCAATGGCTTCCTGTTTTACTTCGTCAAAATCCACCAGCTTTTCGGCTTCCTGCTGCGCCAGAATTTTACGTGCCTGTTCCACGGTCACTTTACGTTTTTTCATTTTTTTCGGCATAAATCCGCTCATCATATCGCCAAAATTGCCATTGGTATCATCCATACCCATGCTGGCCAGCATATCATTCATGGCATTGGAATCTTCCACTTCTACCTCAATCATATCATCTTCCAGTTCCTGACGGCGCAATTTCTGCTTCAGAATTTCCCGTTTATCTTTAATAGCCTGCATATCCGTATCATACGTATTGCTGCTGTTGTTGGCGGTATTGTTGTTTTGACCGTTGTTGAAAAACATTTCAAACGGATTCGGCATTGCGGACTTTTTCTTTGGATACGGTGCCATAATATCTAAGAGACGCTCTTCAGCCAGCTGTTCCGCCTGATATTCCACACTTACGATTTTGCTATCATTTACCATACGAATCGCTACTTCAACGAGATCACGAACAATGCTCTCTACATCACGGCCAACATAACCTACTTCAGTAAATTTAGTTGCTTCCACTTTGACAAATGGTGCATGAACCAGTTTCGCCAGACGGCGGGCAATTTCGGTTTTACCTACACCGGTAGGCCCAATCATAATAATATTTTTCGGACTAATTTCTTCCTGCAGTTCTTTTGGCAGACGGCTTCTGCGATAACGATTGCGTAATGCCACCGCTACAGATTTTTTGGCTTCATTCTGCCCGATAATATATTTGTCCAGCTCCGTCACAATCTGCTGCGGAGTCAAACTGTCCTGCGGTAAATATTCCATATCAATTCCAAGCCTCCTATTTTACTTCCTCAACAGTAATATGTCCATTGGTGTATACACAGATTTCACTGGCAATTTCAAGGGATTTCCGAGCAATTTCCGCTGCACTGAGATCTGTATTCTGCAATAAAGCCAGCGACGCAGCATAGGCGTAACTTCCACCTGAGCCGATAGCTACTGTATCAAAGTCCGGTGTAATTACTTCACCGTTACCGGACAATACCAGCAGTTCCTCTTTGTCGGCAACAATCAGCATAGCCTCCAGATTGCGCATCATAGCATCTCCGCGCCATTCTTTCGCCATATCTACCGCTGCACGTGTCAAATTGCCATGGGTAGATTCCAGATGATTTTCAAACTTTTCAAACAATGCAATGGCATCACTGACACTGCCGGCAAATCCTGTCACCACTTTTCCATGATACAATGTCCGCACTTTTTTCGCGGAATGTTTCATAATCACATTTTCGCCCATGGTTACCTGTCCGTCACCGGCGATAGCTACCTGGTTATCTTTTTTTACTGCTAAAATCGTTGTCATATCCATCCTCCTAAATTTATATCATCGTAGAATTCATTCAAAGTTTACGCACGCGGGTGCGATTTCAGATAAATCTGCTGCAGATGACTGCGACTTACTTCCGTATATACCTGTGTGGTAGAAAGGCTTTCATGCCCTAACAGTTCTTGAATCACACGCAAATCCGCACCATTATCCAGAAGGTGCGTTGCAAACGTATGGCGAAATGCATGCGGTGAAACTTTGTATTTTAGTGCACCTTTTTTGACATACTGCTCCAGAATATACTGTACGCCGCGAGCAGTCAGTCTTCCACCCTGCTGATTTAAAAACAGCGCCTCTTGGGCATCATTATCTTTGGCATGTTTCAAAAGAATCGGTCTGGCGCTTTCTATATATCGTTCTAAAGCCGCCTGTGCCTGTTCACCTACCGGCACAATCCGTTCCTTACTGCCTTTCCCGATAATACGCAAAAGACCTTTCTGTTTTTGTATGTCACGTACATCAATATCCACCAGTTCCGATACGCGAAGACCGGAACTGTAAAGCAGTTCAAAAATTGCTTTGTCGCGAAGTTTATCAGGGCTTTCACCGGATAGGTGGTCATCTAGAAAAGCAATCATATCAATCTCAGTAATCACCGATGGCAAATGTTTTTCTTTTTTCGGTGCAGAAAGCAAATCAGCCGGGTTGTGTTCGATAAGCCCTTCCCTGTTAAGAAATTTGAAGAAACTTTTTAGCGCTGCAGTTTTTCTGCTCAAAGTTGTTTTTTTCAGTTCTTGATTCCGTTGTAAGGATGCCATATAAAATCGCAATTCACGATAGGTGATTTCCTCTACAGTTAGCATTTCCTGTGTTAGAAATGTACCAAACTGCTCCAAATCTTTACGATATGCGATAATGGTATTTTCCGAACATGTTTTTTCATTCCGCAGCCAGTTCAAAAATTCCTGCAAATATGTATCAAATGTGTGTGCCATGGGGATCACCTCGCTTCTAAAAATATTCTGTTTATATTTTACTTTTAATTGTTAAAAAAAACAATACAAAACCGACAAACAAATTCTGCTTCCCTCGTTCCATGTACATCTACTGGGACTGTCTGATGCTGGTGGATTTCATCCACCGCATAACAGACATCCCTGCGTATCTGTTCATGTCAATCTCGACGCCGCAGAAAATGTTTGCCGGTTATCAATTTTAAAAAATTCGGTTTTACAGTTGCTCCGCATCTAAAAATGCTGCCAGATCATCCAGTGCCCGCTGGGCAATGATGGCGTTCTTTTCTTTTTTGTTGCGGATTTTTTTGCCTTCCAGCGGTGGAATGAGGCTAAAGTTTACATTCATTGGCTGGAAACTCTTGCTGTCGGCAGTTACAATATAATTCTGCAGCCCGCCGATGGCTGTGGTAACCGGGAATGTCACCAGCGCCTGTTCCTGATACATACGGGCAGCATTAATACCTGCCACCAGACCGCTGGCGGTAGATTCCACATAGCCTTCCACACCGGTAATCTGCCCTGCCAGAAATACACGTTCCTTACTCTTGATTCTGCAAGTGGCTTCCAGTGATATAGGTGCATTTACAAAGGTATTGCGATGCATTACCCCATAACGAACGATTTCAGCATTTTCAAGACCGGGAATCATTTGCAGCACCCGTTTCTGTTCGCCCCACTTCATGCGAGACTGAAACCCTACAATATTAAACAACGTGCCTTCCTGGTTGTCTTTGCGCAGCTGTACAACTGCATAAAATTCTTTTTCTTCATAGCGATGATCAATCAAGCCTACCGGTTTCATCGGACCAAATAACAATGTCTGTCGCCCTCTGCTCGCCATTGCTTCAATTGGCATACAGCCTTCAAAAAATTTAGCCTTCTCGAATTCTTTCGTTTCAATTACTTCCGCACTGATTAATGCATCATAAAATGCATTGTATTCTTCTTCTGTCATGGGACAGTTGAGATAATCGGCATCTCCTTTATCGTAACGGGAAGCCCAGAATGCCTTGTCGTAATTAATAGATTCTGCTGTCACAATCGGTGCTGCAGCATCATAAAAATATAAATCATCCTGAGAAGTGGCTTGTTTTACATATTCCGCCATGGCTCCATCTGTTAATGGCCCCGTAGCAATAATGGTAATTTCATCTTCCGGAATTTCAGTCACTTCTTCATAGATTACTTCTACAAGAGGATGACTGGTCAAAATCTGTGTAATCTGTGAGGAAAATTTTTCACGGTCAACCGCCAGAGCTCCGCCGGCAGGTACTTGATTTTCATCTGCACAGCGCATAATCAAAGAATCCATGCGACGTAATTCTTCTTTTAAAAGCCCCACTGCATTCTCAATATTGTTGGCACGCAAAGAATTGCTGCATACCAGCTCCCCAAAGTTATCGGTATGATGTGCAGGAGAGTATTTTTTTGGACGCATTTCATACAAACGCACCGGAATACCGCGCTGAATCAATTGCCATGCCGCTTCGGATCCGGCCAGCCCGGCACCGATAATATTAACTTTCTTCGCCTGCTGCTTGTTTGTCTGGCTGTTGTTCTGGTTCATAATTACACTCCTTGTTACTGCAAATAATCAGTTTCCCTTTTTTGGTTCTGCGTTCTACCATAATACTGTTACAATGCGGGCATCGTTTACCGGTTGGTTTGTCCCAGCTTACGAAACTGCATTCAGGATAATTGCTGCATCCATAAAATGTACGGCCTTTTTTGCTACGGCGCAATACCACTTCCCCATGCTCACATTCCGGACATGGCACATCAATTTTTTCCAACAGCGGTTTGGCATTGCTGCAGGCAGGGAAGCCCGGACAAGCCAGGAATTTGCCGAAACGACCGATTTTAATTACCATGTTGCGTCCGCATTTTTCACAGATTTCATCGGTTACTTCATCTTCAATTTTAATTTTACCGATTTTTTCTTCCGCAGCGGCCAAATCTTTGGAAAATGGTTCATAGAAATCACGCACAACATCTTTCCAGTAATGCTCGCCTTCTTCAATACCATCCAGTTTGGTTTCCATATCAGCAGTAAAATCTACATTGACAATATCCGGAAAATGTTCTTTCAGCAAATCCACCACGATGGTGCCAAGCTCTGTTGGATAAAACTGTTTGGCTTCGCGTACCACATAGTTTCGTGTCAAAATGGTATCTATTGTGGCCGCATACGTACTTGGACGGCCAATCCCCAGTTCTTCCAGCGCCTTAATCAGACTCGCTTCGGTATATCGAGCCGGAGGCTGGGTAAAATGCTGTTTTGGCAGCAGTTTTTTACTGCTTAATGTCTGCCCCGTTTCTACTTTTGTCAGTTTCTGATTCTCTTCTTTATCATCTGCAGGCTCTTCGTATACTTCTTTATAACCATTGAAAGTAACCACGGTACCGTTAGCTGTAAAGTCGTATACACCGGAACGAATCAAAACAGTGGTCTGCTCTAATTGAGCAGGAGCCATCTGGCTGGCAACAAACCGTTCCCAGATTAGCTTATACAATTTATACTGATCCGGTGTCAGATATGCTTTCACCGATTCCGGTGTTTTATCTACATAAGTTGGACGAATAGCCTCGTGGGCATTCTGTGCGTTGTTTTTGTTTTTATATTCTTTCTGCACTTTTGGCAGATACGCATCTCCATAATTTGCTTTGATAAATGCTGCTGCATCTGCTTTTGCCACATCAGAAATGCGGGTAGAGTCAGTTCTCATATACGTAATCAAGCCTAAAGTGCCAGCTTTCCCTAAAGATACACCTTCATACAGCTGCTGTGCTGTATGCATCGTACGCTTTGCTACAAAATTCAGCTTACGATAGGCATCCTGCTGTAAAGTACTTGTAATAAACGGCGCACTTGGATTTTTTGTTTTCTTCTGGACTTTTACATCTGCAACCGTATATACAGCATCTTTTAATGCATCTAAAACAACCTGCATTTCAGCTTCAGAATGAATTTCTGCTTTTTTGCCATCAATCTTTGCAAGCTTAGCCGCAAGTTTTCCTTTATCAGAAGTGGCAAACTCGTTATCCAATGTCCAGTATTCTTCCGGAATAAAGCTGTTGATTTCTTCTTCGCGTTCGCAAATCAATCTTACAGTTACCGACTGCACACGTCCTGCACTCAGCCCTTTTTTTACTTTACGCCATAACAGCGGACTTAACTGATAACCGATAAAACGGTCCAGTACACGGCGCGCCTGTTGAGAATTGACACGATTATATGCAATCTGTCGCGGATGTTTCACCGCATTTTTCACTGCATCTTTTGTAATTTCGTTAAACTCGATTCTGCAGCACGATTCCGGATCGATTTTTAATGTTTCCATCAAATGCCATGCAATGGCCTCACCTTCACGGTCCGGGTCGGGCGCTAACAGCACAGCATCAGCTTTTGATGCTGCTTTTTTCAGTTCCTTGATTTTGTCACCTTTACCGCGAATGGTAATGTATTTCATCGCAAAATCATTTTCAACATCAATCCCCAACTGACTTTTTGGTAAATCGCGCACATGACCAACCGATGCCAGTACTTCATATTTATTTTTTCCTAAAAACTTTTCAATGGTTTTCGCTTTTGACGGCGACTCCACGATGACAAGTGTTTTTCCCAATCGAAACACCTCAACCTATTCTGATATATTTTCTGCCAACCATTGGCTCAATCAGCCCATAAAGCTCCAACATGCTTAAAATCGACATCAAATCCGACATTGGAAGTTTTGACAGATACGCCGCTTCTTCTATTGTAAGCGGTTCTGCAGTAAACAGATTCAGTATCCTTGCTTCTTCCGGCGACAAATCCACATCAGGTGCGGATGGCTGTGTATCAAACAATGTAATTTGCTGTTCTTCCTGTTTGGCATTGTTTTCTTTATTATTCGTTTTATTTGATCTCTTTTTTTGTTCTTTTTTCAATCCATAAGAAGCGAGTACATCATCAGCACAAGTAATAAGCTGTGCCCCTTCTTTTAATAGCTGATGCGGACCTTCCGACAATGGGTTGGATATCTCACCCGGTACAGCAAACACATCTCTGCCTTGTTCTAATGCAGTTTCTACAGTGATATATGCACCGCTTTTTCTTGCAGCCTGTACAATTACGACACCCTGCGATAAGCCGCTGATAATACGGTTTCGCATAGGAAAATGCCAAGCCGCCGGCGCACTGCCAATCGGAAATTCTGTAAGAATACAGCCTTTTTCATGAGATAAAATTTCTTCGGCCAGTTTTTTATTTTCCTTCGGATAAACCTGATCGATGCCGCAGCCTTGCACTGCGATTGTACCGCCATGATGTGCAATTGCACCTTTATGCGACGCTGCATCAATCCCTTTCGCCAGACCGCTGACTACCGGTATATTCGCCAGACTGAATTCAGATGCAATGCGTTCTGCAGTCTCCATCCCATATCGATCCGCTTTGCGGCTTCCCACCATACCAATTTGTAAAGGTTCATTCATAAAAGTACCTTTATAATATAGAATTGCCGGTGGCTGATGAATTTCTTTCAGCAAAGGCGGATACGCAGAATCTTTGTACAACAGCATATGTATGTGCTGTGTATGAATATATGCCTCAATTTTGCTTAAATCATATCGTCTGCGCTCAGCCAAAAGCACCTGTTTGTACTCTGCAGGTAAATCCGGCAGATACTGATCCAGTGTCATGGCAGAGGCTTTCCACAGCATTTCACCCGTCGTTTTTAGCAGCAATTCACGAAGGATACGGCCACTATTCTGCATATTTTCCCACATTTTATGCAGTGCAGCCCAATAAATTTCATCTGTCATAGATTCTGTCACACCCATTCTCATAAAATTCAGAATGAAAAAAGAGCAGTCGTACTTTGCAACTGCTCTTAGACAATCACAACC
>JAGARS010000112.1 GCA_017622155.1 Peptococcaceae bacterium | reverse complement strand
TATGACAAGAAAACCAACAGCCTGACATTATCTGGCCGTCATCAGGATGCAGTTATCAACCTGGACTATGAACTGGATGAAAACGGCAAAGCAAAACTGAACTGGATTATCGGCGACCCGACAGGCTGGCCTGAAGATATGCAGAAATATTTCTTCAAACCGGTTGGCGATTTGGATAACTTTGACTGGCAGTATGAACAGCACGCTTGTGTAGTATTGCCGGATGGCGATATCATGCTGTTTGACAACGGTCATTACAGAAGCAAAATCAAAGAAAACTATGTTGCAGCAAAAGACAACTTCTCCCGCGGTGTTCGTTACAGAATCGACACTGAAAAAATGGAAATCGAACAGATCTGGCAGTACGGGAAAGAACGCGGCGCAGACTTCTTCTCTCCATATATCTGCAATGTTGAATACTACAACGAAGGTCACTACATGGTACATTCCGGCGGTATCGGCTATGAAGATGGTAAACCATGCGAAGGTATGGCTGTAATGCTGTCCATGAATCCGGGTGAACATGTATATACATTCAACTCCATCACCTGTGAACTGGTGAATGATGAAGTGGTAATGGAACTGCACGTACCTGCAAACTGCTACCGTGCAGAAAAACTGCCGCTGTACTATGCCGGTGAAACCATCGAGCTGGGCAAAGGGCAGTATCTGGGCGGCCTAATTGAAACACAGACTACCAAAATGAAAGTAAGAGCAGAAGAAACCGGCGAACTGCTGCCTGCAGAATACAAAGCAAAAGTAGTAGAAGAAGATGACCGCGTACTGATTAACGGTTTCTTCGAAGAAAACTCCATTGCACAGGTACTGCTGGTACAGGGCGAAGAAGTAACACGCTATCTGATTAATACAGCACCAATGAACTTCCTGGCAATGTGCGTAGGTACCTTCCAGAAAGCAGACAGCCGTGAAGTAGATACATTCATCAACAAAACCGGTCTGAGCGGCGAATATCAGGTAAAAGTACTGGTTCAGGTTGGTGAGGATGAATACAAAGTTTACGAAACAGGCGTAGTGATTTCTTGCTAAATTTCCGTATAACTGCGTTGTTTTTGATTTCGTTCGCCTTGCGTACGCTAAGTACGCGTCGCTCGCGAAATCAAAAGCCGCCTTGTTCTACAAAAATTTATCTAAGAAATCGGTGTGACGCTAGACAATAAAATTTTCCTGCGTCACTGTTTAACAAAATAAATGATATGCGGTGCCGGATATTTGATTATTTGCACGGCGAAGGTGATGGTATCCGAGCCAAAAATAATCAAATCATCCGGTAGCGCAAGATGTAGCATTATTTTTCCGGGTCATCGTTTGATGGCCCGGTTTTTATTGACATAAGGGTAGTTTCCCGTTAAGATAGGGATTGCATTTTCTTTACATAGTTTGCTTTATAGTAGATGTATCTGTGTTGATTGGAAAGGATGAATTGTTTAAGATGAGTACAAAGGATAATATTGCGAAACAGAAGTATTTAGGAAATAAGGGGCTGGTGCTGTTTATCACACTGATGAACATGTTTATTCCGCTGTCTACAGATTTGTATCTGCCGGCTTTGCCGAGTATGAGCGAAGTGTTTGGCGTACCGACTGCATTGACCAATCTGACATTGGTGGCATTTTTCTTCTTTTATGCGGTAGGGACTTTATTCTGGGGACCAATGAGTGATAAATATGGCCGCAGAAAAATTTTAATTATCGGTGCTGCATTGTATGCGGCAGCCAGTATGGTGTGTGCTTTGGCGCCTGATGTATACGTGTTGATTGCAGCCCGTGTGGTGCAGGGGATTGGCGCAGGCTCCATTACATCTGTATCCATGGCATTGATTAAAGACTGCTACAACGGAAAAACCCGTGAAAGCATTCTGGCCATTGTACAAACAGTTTCCGGCCTGGCTCCAATGCTGGCTCCGGTAGTGGGCGCATTTCTCTTGCGATTCACTGACTGGCGCGGTTCGTTCTGGCTTTTGACAATCGCAGGGGCGGCGTGTCTGGTACTGGCGATTTTGTATCAGGAAACACTGCCGGAAGATGAAAAATATGAAGGTACTGTGTTTGGTGCCATTGGCCGATTGTTTGCAGTTGGCAAGAATTTGAGCTTTATCGTGCCATGTCTGCTGTTTTCCCTGTACAATCTGGCCTTCATGGGCTACATCTCCATGTCGTCTTATATTTATGTAGAATACTTCAGTTTGTCTGAACAGACATACAGCTATTTCTTTGCGGCCAATGCAGCGCTTTCCATGGTGGGGCCGATGGCATACGTAAAATTCTTTAGCAATGCCAACAAAAAGGAATTTGCATCCGTGTGCTTTGCATTGTATGCCGTATGCGGTGCAGCTATTGTGCTGGTAGGCGGTATGCATCCGGTGCTGTTCTGGCTGGGCTTCATGCCGTTCTCGCTGGTGGGCACCATCACCCGTCCGTTTAGTACTAATATTATGCTGGACCAGCAAACCGGCGACACCGGTTCTGCATCGTCCTTGATTGGTGGGGTTGCCACCGTATTCGGAAGTGTTGGTATGGTAGCAGCATCGTTGTTTAGCAATGTTGTATTTGGGCTTGGCTTTATCATCTTCTTAAGCGGTGTAGGCAGTTTGCTCGGCTGGCTGATTTTGATGAAATCAAACCTGCCGTTACAAGGTGTAAAATAATAAGGAGCGAATTTTATGGCGGAACAATTGACCGTACTGGGCACAGGCTTTGCTGTTGCCACAAAATGCTATACCACATGCTTTACCATTTCTGATGGCGAAGAACACTTTATGATTGATACAGGCGGAGGCAGCGGCGTGCTGACCAATCTGGAAACATTGAATATCAGCTACAATCAGGTACACCATATCTTTCTGTCCCATTGCCATACCGACCATGTCATGGGCGTGGTGTGGATGCTGCGAATGATTGGGCAGAGTATGCAGAAAGGCGTATATGAAGGAAACTTGCATTTGTATTGTCACAAAGACATTGCAGACGGTGTGCTCTCTATGTGCAAATTTATGTTATCACCAAGATTGCTGCCATTGTTCGGAGAACGTATCATTTTTCACTGCCTGGCAGATGGCATGACATTTACCATTAATGGTCGCAAAACAACATTCTTTGATACCAAGAGCCATAAAGCAACACAGTATGGTGTAATGGTAGATCTTTTAAACGGAAAAACTATCACTTATCTGGGTGACGAACCGTACAATCCTGCATGTGAACAATATGCCAAAGGTGTGGATTATCTTATGCATGAGGCTTTATGCCTGGAGGCGGAAGAAGCATTGTATCATCCGCACAAAATTTCTCACAGCACAGTTAAAGATGCAGCAGAGTGGGCAGTGGCGTTAGAAGTGCCGAATCTGATTCTGCACCATACCGAAGATCGTGCCATGGCAACAAGAAAAGCACGGTATACTGCAGAAGCGAAACAGTATTATAGTGGGAACATTTTTGTGCCGGATGATTTAGAAATTATCATGTTGTAAATGTTTCACGTGAAACATTTTAACGGGTTGACATCAACATAGCCGTACTGTATGATGAAAGTACCCACTTTCAACTTTTAGGATACAAATTAAATACCAATTACGCTATCGTGCATGAATTTTCAAAAAAGTGCATTTGTGTAGCGCAGTTTCTTTGTCTGTCAAAAACAGAATTTGAGAAAAATACGTTTATCTATCCGCATAAAATAATTTTATGCGGATTTTTGTATTTACAAACAAATGTACGTATTCATAACTCATAAGTTTTGACACATCCGCCGGTGGTGGACAATGAGGCGAAAAGGCGCATTTATCGGGTGTTCCCGAAAAGCCCGGCGGTGGCTATTGACCGACCAAGAAATATCCTAGGAGGGAAAATAAAGTGAAAAAC
>JAGARS010000111.1 GCA_017622155.1 Peptococcaceae bacterium | reverse complement strand
TTCTCGTTCTAACATACCTTCTAATACCGTAATATCTGTAGAGATATCCAGTGCTTCTGCACCAAACAAACTGTCCAGCTGTTTTTCAAAGGCAGTGACAATCGTATCCATAATGCCTTCAACCTTTTGCATGGTAGCGGTAATGTTTTTACCACGCACACTTTGTGCAGACATTTCTGCATAAGAGGCTAGCAATTTTATAGTCGTCGGCAGATAATAGCTCATAAACTTTCTGATTTGCGGCAGTTTCGCAGGATTTTTTGTTACCTGTACAAAAATTTCATTGGACAGCTGTTCCAATCGATTAATCTGCTGGCTGATTTTTTTGTCTTGAATTTGTGCATTCAATTCTCTCATTCGTTTGATAGACTGCCGTCCTTCCGATACCAGCGCATCTACCTCACGGTTGCCAGAAGATTCGTATACAGGCTCCGGCTCGGCCACTTCTACCCATTTGCCTCGAAAGAAAACGCTTGTAGTTTTATACACCAAAAAAGATAGGATTGTCAAAATAACAAAATGACTAATTTTGTACATTGGAAACACTGAAGCCCAAAACGCCCATGTAAAAGCTACTGCATATACCGGAACCGCAGATTTTTTTCTAACTCTTGCCATCGTATCCCCCCAGTTCTATCGTTGTTATTACTATAACACATATTTTTTCTCGTTACATTATTTTTTTCCCTGCTTATCAAAAAAGCTCACTTTTTTATGTGCTATCAAAGCCAGCGTTCGGTCATGATATCAAGCACTGTTTGCATAGACGGTGATACCCATTTTTCCCGATGATATAGTATTTGTTTCCATAATTCCGGATGAAACCCCTCGGCTGTCATGCGTTTAATCGTTCCGCGGGCTGCTGCTTCATCGGTTACATGGTCGGGCAGAAACGCACATCCCATGCCTTGTTCTACCAGAGAGCAAATCAAGTCGGTCTGCCCTGCCTCCAGTACAGGCCGTACTTCCACCGATTCTTTGGCCAGCCATTCATCCATCAATCGGCGATAACTCATGCCTTTTTCCGTCAAAAGCATATCCTGTGCCATTAAATCATCTTTGGTCAGCACATCACGATTCGCCAGATGAGAACGAGCCGGCACGATAAAATGCACTCCAACTTTTTTCTCTCCTGCGATACGATAATTGGTATTGTAAATATGACTGTCCAGAGTGCAGACAATATCGGCCTCGTTGTGGTCCAGCATATGAAACAAATCTTCTGTACCGGCGGTCATCAATTCCAAATGGATATTTGGATGTTTTGCACGAATATATGGAAAGCATTCAAAGAGCAGGGGAGCACTTAAGGAATCTGATGTGGCTACACGAATCAGTGTCTCCCGTTCTTCCTCCACAGTGTCGTCCACTATCTGCTGGCACAAAATGCACACCTGCTGGGCATAGGCGAGTATATCTCGGCCTTTATCTGTAAGCCGCACAGCATGTCCAATACGATCAAATAAACGGAAGCCCAGTTCCTGCTCTAATTGGCGAATCTGTACCGAGATCGTAGGCTGCGAGTAGCCTAATCGTTCTGCCGCCCGTGAAAAATTGCCTAGCTCGGCAACATGCACAAAAGTTGTTAAATTTCTGATATCCATAAGCCCTCCAGATATTACGATTCTTAATAAGGTATATGCAAACCATTCATTTTACAAATATCTATACTCGTATTATAATGGCTCTATTGTTTTTGTCAAGCATGAGCACTTTCTATTCTTGCTGAATCTAATCGTAATAGGGGGACTATACACTATGGAACAAAAGAAAAATTCGTTTTTTTCCAGCCGTTGGGGATTTGTTTTGTCGGCGGTTGGGTCTGCTGTGGGGATGGCAAATGTTTGGGGCTTTCCGGCTAAAATGGGAGCAAACGGCGGCGGGGCATTTTTGCTGGCCTACTTATTTTTTGTAGCACTTTTCAGTATCGTTGGGCTATCTGCCGAATATGCTATTGGAAGACGAGCACGCACCGGTACATTGGGCTCTTATCGCAAAGCATGGGAATCGCGCGATCCCAAATTGGGAAAAGCAGGCGGCCTATTAGGCTGGCTGCCGCTGGCAGGATCTATGTGTATTGCTGTCGGTTACGCTGTCATTATCGCTTATGTACTGAAAGCATTCTTTCAGTCTGTCACCGGAGAATTGATGTTTGTAGACACAGGTGTATGGTTTGAAAGTTTTTCGACTACCGAATATTCTGTTGTTCCATTCCATATCATTGTTGTTGTCGGAACACTTCTGACATTGCTGCTTGGAGCAAAAAGTATTGAAAAGAGCAATAAGATTATGATGCCGCTTTTCTTTCTCATTTTTATCGTTCTGGCGATTCGCGTTTCTTTCTTGCCGGGTGCCGCTGAAGGCTACCGGTTTATGTTTACACCTGACTGGATAAAACTGAAAGACCCTATGACCTGGATTTGGGCAATGGGGCAAGCTTTCTTCTCTCTGTCGGTGACCGGCAGCGGTATGATTGTTTATGGTGCTTATTTAGACACTCATGAAGACGTGGTGCATTTGGCAGTTCGCACTGCTGTATTTGACACCATCGCTGCACTGGTGGCTGCACTGGTAATTATTCCGGCATGTTTCGCCTATGATTTGAACGTAGGTGCCGGACCTGCACTCCTGTTTGTAACTTTGCCGCGCATCTTGCAGGATATTCCTGCCGGCCAGCTGTTTGCCGTAATCCTATACACTGCAATGATTTTTGCCGGTGTCAGCTCGCTGCAGAATATGTTTGAAGCCGTAGGAGAATCGCTGCAGCACCGTTTTCCAAAATTAAAACGCAGTCATGTTCTGGTGCTTCTGGCTGTTATCTGCTTAGGATTTGGTCTGCATATGGAGCCTATTTTCAACTGGGGGCCATGGATGGATATCGTTTCTATCTATATTATCCCTATCGGGGCAACACTGGGGGCAATATCCTGGTTCTGGATTATGCGCAAAGAAGATTTGCTGGAAGAAATCAACAAAGGCACCTCAAAACCGCATGGTAACCTTTGGTATTACGCAGGGCGATTCTTATATGTATTTTGTGCACTCACCCTGTGCCTTGTTGCATTATGTATGAAAGTCGCTTTCTAAATAAAATGAAAAGTGTATCATAAAAAAGACTGCCCTTTTACGTTGGGCAGTCTTTTTACACGCATTTTTACGTTCAAAGAATATTTGCATTGTGAAAGATTTTCTGTTTTGCAACAAAAAAGACCTCTCGGACTCATCCGAAAGGTCAAATAGGCATAAAAAAATGCGGGCGAGAGGACTTGAACCTCCACGAGATTGCTCCCACTAGAACCTGAATCTAGCGCGTCTGCCAATTCCGCCACGCCCGCAAGTCGTTTAACGACTTGATTATAATAACACTTCACCGATAAAGTGTCAAGTGTTTTTTATAAATTTTTTAATTTTTTTATCTTTAAATCTTTTTCATTTTCACATGCGAATTCTATATCGATTCCCAGTGAAGCAATTTTTTCAAAAAAATCCGGGAAACTTTTGCTGACTGCCTGTGCATCATCTATCGTGCCGCCGGTAATGGAACAGAGCAGCGACAGTGCCATCACAATACGATGGTCATTATGCCCATGCAGTACTTCACATGGAGCAGTCATCGTACCTCCATATACAATAACAGTATTGTCCTGCACTTCTGTAACAATACCAAACTTGGCCAATTCTTCTGCCATCGCAGCAGCTCTGTCGCTTTCTTTGATACGCAATCGCGCAGTACCGGAAAACGCTGCACCACCCAGATATGCAGCCATTGCAAACATCACCGGTCCAAGATCCGGACAGTCTGACAAATCAAATTGTTTTTCGCCCTTTTGCAAGCCGTAGAACATCCGGCTATATACACGGTCACCTTGCAGTGTGTCCATTTTCAATCCATTTAGTACAACTTCACCGCCCAGCAGGTTGAAGCCGTCTAAAAAGGCGGCATTGGAACAATCGCCTTCTACTGTATAAGTATTATTTTCATACTTCTGCCCGCCTTTTATATGAAAGACATTCTCATTTCTTTCAATCACGATTCCAAATTCAGACAGCATACTAACGGTAAGGTCTATATAAGATGCACTTTCAAAATTCCCCGTTACCGTTAAAATACTGTCCTCCATCAGAAGCGGCAATGCAAACAGTAAACCGGAAATAAACTGACTTGAAACATCACCCGGAACAATATAGTTCCCGCCTTTCAGTTTGCCGCAGACAGTAACACTGTTTTTCGACTTTTCAAACAATATCCCTTGCTCTTTGCAGATATCTTCGTATATGGTCAAAGGCCGTTCAAACAATCTGTCACTGCCTGAAAGCGTAATTTTTCTGCCCGACAGCATACATAGCGGGATAAAAAACCTTAATGTGCTGCCGCTTTCGTTGCAAAACAGCTCTGTTCCTTCCGGCACATCAAACGGATTCAAGCCACCTGTTTTAATACTGTCCTGCTCCTGCTCAATCTTTGCGCCTAATCCACGCAGGCAATCAATGGTAGCAGCTATATCTTTTGAATATGCTACATTTTGAACAGATGATTTCGCACTTAGCGCACCGCATATCAATGCACGATGTGCCATACTTTTGGACGGCGGAACAGTGACAGCACCTGCAGCTTTCGATGGTTTTATCGTTACATGCATTGTCTATTCACCATACTTTTCTTTTAAATATGCCATCGCCTCTATATAACCGTCAAAGCCATGACCTGCTATCGTTTTTTCACAATAATATCTTACATAACTCACCTGTCTAAACGCTTCACGTTTTGACACATCAGATATATGCACCTCAACTGCAGGAATGGATACTGCTTTCAATGCATCCAGAAGCGCAACACTGGTGTGGGTATAAGCAGCAGGATTGATTACAATGCCGTCATAAACACCATAGGCTTGCTGAATGCAATCTACCAGAGCACCTTCATAGTTTGACTGAAAAATTGCAACCTCAATACCATTCTCTTCAGCATAAGCGTTTATCTGATTGCATAAGGATTCATAATTCTGATTTCCATACAAATCCGGCTCTCTCAAACCTAACATATTAATATTTGGTCCATTCATTACAAGTATTTTCATAATAAAAAATCCTTTTTTATAAGCTCTGTATTTACACGCAAATCATTGCCGATGCAAATGTGTTTATCGCAGCTTGCACAATACAGCGGATATCGTTCCTCATACCGTTTTTGCAAATCTGCTCTGCTGCTTGAAAGCGGACGATCGGATGTTACAGCAATATCGTCAAGGCTGCGGTCAATAAAATACACTCTGCCGTTTTCTTTGAGCAGCTCAATATTCGTCGAATGCAGCACTGCACCACCGCCAGTTGCAATGACAGCGTTCTGCATACGCGCCAAATCCAGTATTACTTCTGCCTCTATTTTGCGAAAGCCTTTCTCTCCAACCTCATCAAAAATTTGCGGAATGGGCTTCTGCTCTTTTTTTACGATTTCTTCGTCGGTATCAACAAATGTTCTGCCCAGCTGTTCAGCCAGAAATCTGCCGATGGTAGATTTGCCGCTGCCCGGCATACCAATTAACACAATATTTTGTTTTTCTGAAACAAGCTCTCGATACACTCTGTCTATTTCCGAAACAGGAACTGTAGTCTGCAGAAATTTTTCAGCCGCTAAAGCTGCTTGAGCAACCAGCATATACAAACCGCCTACTGCATGAATTCCCTTTTTTTGCGCATCGCAAACCAGTTTTGGACGCAACGGATTGTACACCGCGTCCACTACCGCTTCCATATTAGGATAATCATCCAGGCAAATAGCAGAACATCCAATGTTCGGATACATGCCCACCGGTGTGGTATTGATAATCACCTCTGCATCGCTATGTAAAGAAGCCGCTGTTTCATAAGTAAGGCAGCCTTCTTTCCCATCGCGTGAAATCCGGTAAACACTGCCGCATTCCATATATTCAGCAACGGCAGCTGCAGTTTTGGATGTCCCGCCACTGCCAAGGATTAACACTTTTTTACCTTTCAGCACGATTTTCTCTTTTTCAATCAGCGCACACATTCCCGAAAAATCTGTGTTATAGCCGCGTAAAAAGCCATCCTCATTTACAATTGTATTGACAGCGCCAATCTTTTGCGCAGTATCGCTCACCCAATCCAGATAAGGAATCACACGTTCTTTATAGGGAATGGTCACATTAATCGCTTTAAACTCTTTTTTGCGCATAAATGTGTCAAACTCTGTATTGGGCACTTCTTTCAGTTCATAACTGTAATCAAACAATCTGTTATGAATTTCTTTCGAGAAACTATGCCCCAGCTTCTCTGCAATGCAGCCATATATCACTTTCCATCCACCAGCCAATCTGTCCCGTATCTTGTACACAGCATATCTGCAATTGTCAACGCAGTGATACAATCCACCACAATTCGCGCTCTATGCACAATGCACGGATCATGTCTCCCTTTCGACTGCAATACCGTATCTGTCATAGCAGCCATATCAATTGTGTACTGTTCCATCCCTAAAGTAGGGGTTGGTCTTACCGCACACCGGAAAACAATGGGCATCCCGTTGGTAATCCCGCCATTGATACCGCCTGCATGGTTGCTGCGCGTTCTAACCATATCCTGTTCCATAAAAAAGGCATCATTGGCATTGCTGCCTGTCATATCCGCTATGGCAAACCCAGCACCAAATTCAACACCTTTGATACCAGGAACAGCAAAAAGCGCGTGGGAAAGAAGCCCCTCCACAGTATCAAACATCGGCTCACCCACCCCGGCATCCATACCAAGCACAACAGTTTCCAGAATACCGCCAACACTGTTGCCCGCTGATTTTGCCTTTTTGATTGCCTCCATCATTTTGTTTCCTGCGGCATCGTCAAGTACAGCAAAGTTCTTGTCATACAAACTGTCGATTTCATTCAGAATCGCTTCCGAAAAGTCTCTGTCTTCGATGCCTCCACATTTTTTGATATGGGTTCCTATCTTAATGCCTTTTTTGTTCAGCGCAGGCAGGACAATCGCGCCCGCTGCCACAATGGCCGCCGTAACTCTGCCGCTGAAGTGGCCGCCTCCGCGGTAGTCCTCCCAGCCGTGATATTTGCAGTTTGCTGTATAGTCAGCATGAGACGGACGTGCCAGATAACGTGTAGCAGAATAGTCCTGCGACCTGGTATCTTCGTTAGGAATCCGTATACAAATCGGCGTTCCTGTTGTTTTACCTTCAAAAACGCCGCTTTCTATTACATATGCATCAGCCTCTCTGCGCGCCGTGGAAATCTCACCTGCAGGTCTGCGCAGAGCTAACAGCTTGTTGATATAATCCAGATCCACCGTAAGCCCGGGCGCAAGACCATCAATTACTGCTCCAATGGCACTGCCGTGGCTCTCTCCAAATACAGTCAATGTAATATTATTCCCAAATGTATTTTTCATCAGCCAAGCCACTCCTTTACAAGTGCTGCATACTGTGCAAATGGCATCGTCTGCAGCTCAGCCTTCCCGATTTCATGCACAAATACTACCGTAATCAGTTCTCCGGAAGCCTTTTTATCATGGCGACAGGCTTCAAGCAGTTCCTCAGCGGTATATGCAGTTTCTGTTGGAAGATCAAGTTTTTGAAGCACCGAAATCAGTCTGTCCCTCACATTCGGACTGCACATAGGAATCATGCCGATTCCAACACATTCGCCGTGATAATACGTTTCCATGCTGTTTGCACTTTCTATAGCATGCGCAAGGGTATGACCAAAATTCAAGGTCTTGCGCAGCCCTGCTTCTTTTTCATCATTTTCCACTACATATTTTTTGATATACAAAGAGCGCTCAATAATTGTGTCTAAATTTGATGCAATATCTTCATGTTCCAAAATATCAAACAGCTCCGAATCGCCTATCATAGCCATTTTCACAACTTCTGCAAGGCCATTGGATATCTGTCTCTTCGGAAGTGTCTGCAATGTGTCCGGATCAATCAAAACCCCCATCGGTGGATAAAACGCACCTACAATGTTTTTATATCCCATAAAATCAATGGCGGTCTTGCCACCTATAGACGAATCCACTTCTGATAATACGGTTGTCGGAATATTGTAAAAATCAATGCCGCGCATATACGCCGAAGCCGCAAATCCGCAAAGATCTCCCACTACGCCCCCGCCTACAGCTACAATACAGTCTGTACGCGTAAACGCATGTTCTACCATACAAGTAAGCAAATACTGAAATGTTTCAATGTTTTTCGATTTTTCACCCATCTCAATGGTAATTACAATCGGCTCCTTACAGCACGCTGCAACTGTGCGCGCATATTCAGCAGGCACTCCGGAGTCTGTTACCACAAGCACTTTTCTGTTAAGCTCAAAATATGTGCCTGCCTTGGCCAAAGCCCCTCGTTCCAGATAAATATTGTATGAACCATTTTGTGTTTTTACCGGAATAATCATGTTCCATCCCGCCTGTCAAATATTGTTGTCGCAAAGGGATGCCGCCTTTTCCACGAGCATATGCTGCAGCTCTTTCGACAGCCGGATATTATTTTTCAGAAATTCCTCATAATATGGTCTATATGCTTCATTCTCTATATATCCGGCATTGCATTTTATAATTTCCGCTTCTCTGCCCAAATCATCAATTGGCAAATTGTTTTCTATTTTATGCATAGCAACAAGCTGCACTGCATCCATACGCGCCTCAAACAGGCGCGCCATTTCACGATCCACGTTGTTTATCTGTTCTCTTGCTTTTTGAAGATTATCCATCGCCAAATCTCCTAACATATACAAAGATTCTTAAAGCTTATCTGCAATGTCGAAAATCAGCCGTTCTGTTTTTTCCCAGCCCAGACATGGGTCGGTGATAGACTTGCCGTAAACATGTTCACCGGCACCCTGTGCACCATCTTCCAGATAACTTTCAATCATCAAACCTTTTACAAGCTTCTTGATGCCGTCATTTTGATTACGGCTATGCACGATATCTTTGGCAATACGTACCTGCTCCAGATACTGCTTGCCGGAATTGTTGTGATTGGTATCTACAATCACCGAAGGATTGACCAGGTTCGACTTTTCATATAATGCTTCCACACGCAGCAGATCTTCATAATGATAATTGGAAACACTTCTGCCGGCATAATCCACATATCCGCGCAAAATTGCATGTGTGTATGGGTTGCCGTCACTGGTAACCTCCCAGCCGCGATAAATAAATGTATGACTGGATTGCGCAGCCACAATAGAGTTCATCATAACACCAAGATCGCCGCCTGTTGGGTTTTTCATACCTACCGGTGCTTCAATACCACTCGCAGTAAGTCTATGCTGCTGGTTTTCTGCCGAACGCGCGCCTACAGCCACATAGGAAAGCAAATCGGACAGATACCGGTAATTTTCCGGATACAGCATTTCATCGGCACAAGAAAAATCATAATCACGCAATGCTCTTAAATGCAGGTCGCGAATGGCAACAATGCCTTTATACATATCCGGCTTAGCATCCGGGTCTGGCTGGTGCAGCATGCCCTTATAGCCCTGGCCGGTAGT
>JAGARS010000110.1 GCA_017622155.1 Peptococcaceae bacterium | reverse complement strand
GGATGCCAAATATTATTTCACAGAACCGCAGAATGAGCAAATTACAGAGGCATTATGGGGTAAAGTAGAGGATGGAATTTTAGAGTACTTGAGTACCTGCTTGGAGGTCCTGCCAGAGTACCGTGAACTGGCAATAAATGTAGTGGCAGGCTATAGAGGTTTTTATACAGACAATCGTGAAACGCTAAAAGAAATTGTGATGTAACGGCGTTATTTAACAACAGTAAAGACGAAAAAGTTTGTATCAACAGAACCGCATTTGCGAAATATTCTCTCGCAAGTGCGGTTTTTTGTTGAAGTTGCATGAAAAAAACGATATAATATAATTTACGATATATTTATACAGTACAGATCAGCGGATATATGCTATGTATGTGGTGATGTGTATTGCAGCAGTATTTGAGGAGGAACCTATATGCAGGAACGAATTCGAAATTTTTGTATTATCGCTCATATTGACCACGGGAAATCTACTTTGGCAGACCGCATTCTGGAATATACCGGTGCGCTCTCTAAACGTGAAATGGTGGATCAGGTATTGGACAATATGGATTTGGAACGGGAACGCGGTATTACAATCAAATTACAGACTGTGCGTTTGAATTATAAAGCTGATGATGGCAATGAGTATATTATCAATTTGATTGATACCCCGGGTCATGTAGACTTTACTTACGAAGTATCTCGCAGCTTGGCTGCTTGCGAGGGTGCAATTCTGGTGGTAGATGCGGCGCAGGGGATTGAGGCGCAGACATTGGCTAATGTATATCTGGCGCTGGAAAATGATAGGGAAATTATTCCGGTAATCAATAAGATTGACTTGCCGAGTGCAGATCCGGAACGTGTGCGTCAGGAAATTGAAGATGTGATTGGTCTGGATGCCAGTGACGCAATTTTATGTTCTGCCAAAGAAGGGATTGGCATTAAAGAAATTCTGGAGGCCATTGTACAGAAAGTGCCAGCACCGAAAGGGGATGCCAATGCACCTTTACAGGCGCTGATTTTTGACTCTTTGTACGATGCGTATCGTGGTGCGCTGTCTTATGTGCGTGTCGTAGAAGGCACTTTGACCAATGATATGAAAATTCGCATGATGGCTAACGGCAAAGAATTTGAAGTGACGGAACTGGGCGTGTTTGCGCCGTCTATGAAGCAGGTGAAACAGCTTCTGCCTGGTGAAGTAGGATATGTGGCGGCAAGTATCAAAAATGTAACCGATACAGAGGTAGGGGATACCATTACCAATGCCAATGCGCCTGCAGAGGCTCCTCTGGATGGGTATCGCAAAGCAACACCGATGGTATACTGCGGTCTTTATCCGGTGGAAAATAATCAGTACACAGAATTGCGTGATGCATTGGAAAAACTGCGTTTGAACGATGCTTCTCTGCTGTTTGAGGCAGAAACATCTTCTGCGTTAGGTTTTGGTTTCCGTTGTGGATTTTTAGGGCTTTTGCACATGGAAATTATTCAGGAACGTTTGGAACGTGAATATGATATTGACCTTATCACGACTGCGCCAAGTGTAATTTACCAGATTACCAAAACAGATGGTTCTGTCATTCATATTGACAATCCGGCGCAGATGCCTGATCCATCCAGCATTCAAATGATTGAGGAACCGTATGTAGCGGCATCTATTATGGTTCCTACCGATTATGTAGGTGCAGTTATGAAAATTGCACAGGACAAACGCGGTACATTTGCCAATATGGAGTATCTTACAGAGACTCGTGTAAATATTAAATATGAGCTGCCTTTGAGCGAAATTGTGTACGACTTTTTTGATCAGCTGAAAACACAGACCAAAGGATACGCTTCTCTGGATTATGAAATGATTGGTTATCGTGAATCCAAACTGGTGAAACTGGATATCCTGGTAAATGGTGAGCTGGTGGATGCGCTGAGCTGTATTGTACACAAAGATAAGGCATATCCGCATGGACGTGTACTGGTAGGCAAGCTGCGCGGCATTATTCCGCGTCAGATGTTTGAAGTGCCGATTCAGGCTGCGATTGGTAATAAAATTATTGCTCGTGAAACCATTAAAGCACTTCGTAAGAGCGTATTGGATAAATGCTATGGTGGTGACATTTCCCGTAAACGCAAGCTGTTGGAAAAACAGAAAGAAGGGAAAAAACGCATGAAGCAGGTAGGCCGTGTAGAAATTCCGCAGGAAGCATTTATGGCTGTACTGCAGCTGGATGACTAGGAGGAAAGAGATGTATCTATTTATTCACTATCCAAAATGCAGCACTTGTCAGAAAGCCAAGAAATGGCTAGACGAGCAGGGTGTGCGGTATGAGGCGCGTCATATTGTGGAGCAGAATCCAACTGCAGAGGAGCTGCGTATCTGGATTGGCACAAGCGGGCAGCCGGTGAAAAAATTTTTCAATACAAGCGGTTTGAAATATAAAGAACTTGGGTTAAAAGATAAATTACAGGCAATGAGTGAAGAAGAACAGATTGCATTGTTAGCTTCAGACGGAATGCTGGTAAAACGTCCGTTGCTGATTGGTGATGGTGTGGTCTTAGCCGGATTTAAAGCAGATAAATGGGATGATGCGCTGCAAAAATAAGCAGTAAAAAACAAAAAGAAGAAAGGACTTGATGATATTTCATCAAGTCCTTTTTGTAATTAGTGAAGTTTTATTTGAAAATCAAAGCGTTGCTGATTGCTTTCATTGGAGCAGCGACTGGTTCTTCGGTAACACTATATAACCCAGAAGAAGAACCGCTGTCCATTGCGATTGCTTGAACTGCGCCTAATTCTATCATGATAGCGGCCAGTTCTTCTGCACTGCATTTTACACCGCCTACCAGAAGGATGGTACCATCTTCTGTAATGCCGATAGCGCTGCGTGCAACGGCAATCTGGAAGCTTGTTTCATCAGTAAAGCCTTCTTTCACAGGATTGCAAACAACTTTGCCGTTGTTTACTAAAACCGGACCTGCACCGATTGCGGTCTGTACATCAGACCAGTCAGCTTTTGCATGATTTGCAGTTACATAAGATACAGAGTAAGATACTGTATCGTTTTTCTGCAAGTTTTCTACATCTTTTGCTTTTTTACCTGTAAACAATACGACACAACCATCTTCCGGAATGTTCACAGTTTTGCTTTCGGAAATGGTACTGACTACACCGTTTTGTACGACCAGCGCTGTGCCGGTAGAGCTCAATGTGTCACCGTACGCAGAAGTGAACAATGCGATGGAATCGCTGTTGGCAGCAGGGCTATGGTTCATCAGAGATGCTGTATAAGCCGCATTGCCGATTTTGATATTGATGATGGTTTGAATCATATCAAGTTTCACGTTTCCATCCTGCGTAAAGCCCAATGTACTTCCGGTATTATCGGAATGAACCAGCTTTCCGTCTTTAATCAGAATCCCGTAAGGTTCCTGGGCTTTGGTGCTGTCAAAGCTTTGGAAGAACCCGCCGTTGATTGCTGCTTTGGCAGAAGTGCGTACGGCAAGATCATCTAGTTTTTCGGTAGTACCAATATGATTGTTTGCCAGTACAACATCAGCTTTCAGTTTAGAAGATTCAGGAATGCGAATGTATCGAATCACAGAAGATTTTTCTCCGATTGTGACACTTTGTTTTTCAACAAAAACTTTTGGTGTCAGCGGCACGATAATTTCGCTGCCGTCTGTGTGAATATACAGTGCGTCGCTGTTGTAACCGAAAGAAGCGTTCCAGATGGCAGTAACTGCATTCATTGGAACCAATACTTCATCATCAGACAACACAGGCGCTGCATCCAGTACGACTTTTTTCCCATTCACAACAATTGTGTTGGAATCAATCGTCAATACAGCTTCTTTTTTGCCGAATAATGTTTTCCCGATAACATAGGAAATTTCATTTTTTTCGGTATTATGTGTATATTCAGTTTCGAATACAGAAGCAATGTCTGAAGCTGTCATAAATATAGATGCGTCATCTGAATAGGCTTGATATTCAGTAGTGGCGTCATCTATATTTACAGCTAAAGAATCGAGTGTTGCAAAAGCTGGCATCGGAACACATAAAAATGCGAACAGCGTAGCTGTTAAGAGCAAGTTCCGATGTGGAAACTTCATAATAACACTCCTCTCTTTCTAAATTTGTTACTTATGAGCTGCTGTGAATCACCGGATTCGACAACGTAAATCGTAAAAGTAACAAAATGGTTACAGTCACAGTATACATTATTTTTTGCGTGTTGTCTAGTATATTGTTTGTTTTTTTGTTATGATTAATGGGTAAAATGTGATATGATGAATGAAAACAAAATAAATCAAAATGATAATAGGGGGACTAGGAAATGAGTTTGAATGCAACACCATCAGGAGAACGTGTTCATATTGGCTTTTTTGGAAAACGCAATGCAGGAAAATCCAGTATTGTCAACGCTGTGACGGGGCAAGAACTGGCTGTTGTGTCAGATGTAAAAGGGACCACAACCGATCCGGTAACAAAAGCAATGGAACTCTTGCCAATTGGACCGGTAGTCATTATTGATACACCGGGGATTGATGATGAGGGTGCTTTGGGCGAATTGCGTGTAAAGAAAACCAAACAGATTCTTAATAAAACGGATATAGCAGTACTGGTAATAGACAGCCAGCAGGGTATGACAGAAGTAGAACAGGAGTTGGTTGCGCTGTTTCAGAAAAAAGGGCTGAAATATTTAATTGTATATAACAAAATAGACTTGTTGGCCGATAAATCAGCGTTGGCTATCGATGAGCATGTTTGTCTGGTGAGTGCTGTAAACAAAGAAGGCATTGAGGCGTTAAAAGAGGCCATTGGTAAATTAGCGGCAACAGAGGAAAAAAACAAATTTATTGTTGCAGATTTGATTCAGCCAAATGATTTTGTCGTGCTGGTAACACCGATTGATTCTTCTGCGCCAAAAGGACGTTTGATTTTACCGCAGCAGCAAACCATTCGTGATATTCTGGATGCAGGTGCAGTTTCGATTGTTACGAAAGAAACAGAATTAGCGCATACATTGGAAAACATCGGGAAAAAACCTGCGTTGGTGATTACGGATAGTCAGGCATTTGCTCCGGTGGCAAAAGACACACCACTGGATATCCCACTGACATCATTTTCTATTTTAATGGCTCGCTATAAAGGCCAGTTGGAAGGCGCTGTATATGGTGCAGCTGCTATTGAGGCGTTACAGGATGGTGATATGGTTTTGATTTCTGAGGGCTGTACACATCATCGTCAATGTGGAGATATTGGGACAGTGAAATTGCCGAAACTTTTAGAAAAAACAACAGGTAAACAGCTGCAGTATCGGTTTACGTCAGGTACAGAATTTCCGGATGATTTATCGGCTTACAAGCTGATTATCCACTGTGGCGGCTGTATGCTGAATGAACGGGAAATGCAATATCGGCAGAAGTGTGCGGCTGACCAAAACATACCGTTTACCAATTACGGGATTGCGATGGCATATATGCAAGGTATTTTAAAGCGAAGCATCGAAATATTCCCAAGTCTGCATACGATTCTAAACTAGAATAACGGTATATTAGTTTATGTGCAGCCTTGCCATAAAATACTTGAATGGGCATATAGAAGGAAGTTATATGAAAACTCATGAGTTTTGTTATATAATGTAGATATTGCATAATGTCGTTTAGCAGAAACACATTAAAATTTTTTAGGAGGTTTTCTCTCATGTCTGAAAATTTGTATGATCTGATTATTATCGGTGGCGGCCCTGCTGGTTTAAGTGCTGGTATCTATGGTGGCCGTGCAAAAATGAAAACATTAATTCTGGAAAAAGGTTCTCTGGGTGGCCGTGCGTTCACAACAAGAGAAATCGTTAACTATCCTGGTTACAAAGAAACAACAGGTCCGGATTTAATGAACGATATGGCTGAACATGCACAGAACTTCGGCGTAGAAGTGAAAAAAGAAGAAGTTAAATCCGTTGACTTCACAGGCGATATCAAAATCGTTAAAACAAGAAAAAATGAATACCAGGCAAAAGCTGTTATCGTAGCTACTGGTACTGAAGCTCGCGTACTGGGTATCCCTGGTGAACGTGAACTGCAGGGTATGGGTGTTGCTTACTGCGCAACATGCGATGCTGAATTTACAGAAGGTCAGGATGTAGTAGTTGTAGGTAGTGGTGACCAGGCTATCGAAGAAGGTATGTTTATTGCAAAATTTGCAAAAAGCGTTACTGTAATTGTTCTGCATGAAGAAGGTCACTTAGACTGCAACAAACAGGCTGCTGAAAGAGCATTCGCTCATCCAAAAATGAACTTTGTATGGAATTCTGTACTGGATGCTATTGAAGGCGACGGCGAAGTAACAGGTGTTAAAATTAAAAACACAAAAACTGGTGAAATTACTGATTTCGCATGCGGCTATGTATTCTTCTTCGTTGGTATGGTACCAGGTACAGAATGCGTAAAAGGTCAGATGGAATTAGATGGCCGTGGCTGGGTTCACACCAATGAAATGATGGAAACAGATGTACCGGGCGTATTCGCTGTAGGTGACGTACGTGCAAAATATCTGCGTCAGGTATCCACAGCTATCGGCGACGGTGCTGTAGCTGCTACTGCTGCTGAACGCTACATCGAAGAACAGCGTGACTTCCAGGAAACTGTTGTAGAATCCGAAAAACCTGTACTGATGGGCTTCTGGACTCCAGAATTCGGCGACAGCTTAGACAAACTGAATAAAGTTGACGCTGCTAACCGTGAAGCTGGGAACAAATACAAATTCATGGAAATCGATATCACACGTAAAAAAGGCTGGGCTAAAAAATATGGCGTTGTTGTTAACGCTGAAAAAACAGCTTGCGTAATTGAACTGAACAAAGGCGAACTGGTTCGTGAAATCGCTCTGGATCAGGATTTAGCTGCTCAGATGTAAGAATTTTCTGTACATTTTGTATATTTCACAGCAGATAGAGGCTTCTCTATCTGCTGTTTTTGTATAGAAGCGTATATTTTTGTTCAATATAATAATAAATATTGTAAAAATCAGTGTGTCCGAAAATGATAACTCATATAGAACTATGGTTGAACGTACGATTGAAATAAAAACAAAAAAGTTAAAATTTGATGTTGACAAGAGAGAGAGTAAGTGATAGAATAACAATCACCGTCAGCGCTCGCTGATGCACCAAAAATTATTTTTGAAAATAAAATAAAAAAGGTGTTGACAGGGAGATGGTGATGTGGTAATATATAAAAGCTGTCGCGAGACGGCGGAGCTCTTTGAAAATTAAACAGTTGAAGAATAAGCGAACAAAACCAGATGATAGGGAAAACACTATCGAGTAGAAACTGGATAGTGCGGACCTGAGACAATTCAAACAGTTTTTTCGGAAACGAAGAACGCAAGCAAGTAAG
>JAGARS010000109.1 GCA_017622155.1 Peptococcaceae bacterium | reverse complement strand
TGCAGAAAGTTTTTACCGGAATCTTTACGTTATCCGATGGATTTCACACCGATGGTGGCACTGCTGCTGATTCAGGTGGTGTATAGTCTGTTGATTGGTGTATTAAATATGCTGTTTTAATCCGTTTTATACGATTAGGAAAAGGAGCAGGATATGTTAACACTGTCGATAGAAGAAAAACAGTTTATCAGCCGTTTGGAAGATCGACTGGAGCGTGTAGAGGAACGCTATCAGGAAGAAATCACAGATTTTTTAGAGCCTAGATTGCAGCTGGTGGCGGAAGAATATCTTCGGTCTAAAAAAATCAAACGGTATTTGTTTTGCGGCGGCTATGAAACTGCCGAACGGAAACGACTGGTGCTGTATCCGGAGTATAGTGAGCCGTCCTGTGATATGGCCGGGATTACGCTTTTGGAGTTTCAGGGGCGGTTGGATTTTGTATCCGTAAATCATCGTGATTTTCTGGGCGCAATTATGAGTCTGGGTTTGCGTCGAGAAAAACTTGGCGATTTGCTGGTGACGGAAAAGGGCTGTGCGCTGTTTGTACAGCAGGAGGTGGCAGACTATATCCTGCAGAATGAATTGCGTGTAAAGCATGTGCCGCTCAGCGTATCGGAAACACCGTTAGACACCTTTATACCACCGGAACAGAATACCAAAGAGCTGCATATCATGGTGGCATCTATGCGGCTGGATACCATACTGGCACATGGGCTGAATTTGTCCCGCAGCAAGGCGATGGATCTGATACAGGCCGGCAAAGTAAAGGTGAATCACAGCGAAGTTTTTGATAACGATTTTATTTGCCGCCAGGAGGACTTGATTTCTTGCAGAGGCTTCGGTAGAATACGTATTGGAGAACAATCGGGAGAAACCAAAAAAGGCAAGCTGAAAGTTTGTCTGATAAAATATATATAAAATTCGCTATCGTTCAATATTTATTATGAAATAAGAAAACGGCTCAAGGAGGATGAAACTATGCTGAAACCAATGGACATTCATAACAAAGAGTTTAAAAGAGTGATGCGTGGTTATGATGTAGAGGAAGTAGATGAGTTTTTAGATGAAATTATTGTGGATTTTGAAAAAATGCAGCGTGAGCTGGATGTATTAAAAACACAAATCAGCAATTATAGCGAAAATATGAATACTTATCGCGAAAAAGAATTGTCTTTGAACAATGTAATGCTGTCTGCGCAGCGCTTTGCAGATCAGTTAACTGTAGATGCAGAGCGTAAAGCAGCTGAAATTATTGCCAATGCAGAACGTGAAGCAGAAAGAATTGTAGGCAGTACCCAGGAAAAATACAATCAGGTACTTGCAGACTATGCAATGCTTGCAAATCGTTACAACGATGCAAAAGAAACACTGCGTGATTATTTCCGTACCCAGCTGACCATTCTGGATCAGGATGAAGCAGGGATTGCTACCGAGCAGGTAGCAGAATATATCAAACAGGCTGAACAGCTGCCGCAGGCAGTTGCTGAAGCTGAGAAAAAAGCAATGGCTGAAAATGAAGAAACAAAGCTGAATGTGAAACTGAAAGAAATCATGGAAAACACAATGGTATCTGAACCGGCTGCTGAATAATAGAATGCAGCTGTTCTGATAGATAAATAATGTAACTGTTTGACATGAAAGATAAAATATATTTTTGAGGAGAATGAAAACGTGGAAAAAGTAGATTATGGTAAAACACTGAATCTGCCTCAGACAGAGTTCCCAATGCGCGGCAACCTGCCGAAAAAAGAACCTGAAATGATTGAATTCTGGGACAGCAATGATATCTATGGCAAAGTAGCAGAAAAAAATGCAGGAAATCCAAAATATATTCTGCATGATGGCCCTCCATATGCCAATGGTGATATTCATCTGGGTCATGCACTGAATAAAGTGCTGAAAGATATGATTATCAAACACCGCAGCATGACCGGTTTTGATGCACCGTATGTACCGGGCTGGGATACCCACGGTCTGCCGATTGAATTAAAAGCAATCAAAGCACTGGGTTTAGACCATCACGGTGTAGACAAAGTGGCATTCCGTCAGGCTTGTGCTGGCTTTGCGCTGGATGCAGTAGAAAACCAGAAAAAACAGTTCCGCCGTTTAGGTGTGCGTGGTGACTGGGATCATCCATATGTAACACTGGACCCTAAATTTGAAGCAGAACAGATTGGCGTATTTGGCGATATGGCGAAAAAAGGCTATATCTATAAAGGGCTGAAACCTGTGCATTGGTGCCCGGACTGCGAAACTGCACTGGCAGAAGCAGAAATTGAATACGCTGAGAAAAAATCTCCATCTATCTATGTAAAATTCCCTGTAAAAGATGCCAAAGGGCTGTTTGATACAGCAAATGCTTATGTTGTAATCTGGACCACAACCCCTTGGACACTGCCGGGCAACGTGGCAATCTCTATCCATCCGGAATATGACTATCAGCTGGTACAGTTTGGCGAAGAAAAATATATCATTGCCAAAGAAATGCTGAGCAATGTGATTGCTGATTGCGGTCTGCCGGAAGAATATCAGGTAGCAGGGCAGTGGAAAGGGCTGGAGCTGGAACGCATGACCTGTCAGCATCCATTCCTGGACCGTGAATCTCTGGTAATCGTTGGTGAACATGTTACACTGGAAGCGGGCAGCGGCTGTGTACACACTGCACCGGGCCATGGTGCCGATGACTTTATCGTAGCGAAAAAATATGCGTTACCTGTTATTTCTCCAATGGATAACCAGGGGAAACTGACAGCAGAAGCAGGTCAGTTCGCAGGTTTGGATACCAACGAAGCCAATAAAGCAATCTGCCAGTGGCTGGATGAAAATAAATATCTGCTGAAACTGAAATTTATCAAACATCAGTATCCACATTGCTGGAGATGTAAAAATCCTACCTTGTTCCGCGCAACAGAACAGTGGTTTGCATCTGTAGACGGCTTCCGTCAGAATGCATTAGAAGAAATCGACAAAGTTAAATTCTTCCCGTCCTGGGGTCATGACCGTATTTACAACATGGTAGCAGAACGCGGTGACTGGTGTATTTCCCGTCAGAGAACATGGGGGGTACCAATCCCAATCTTCTACTGTGAATCCTGTAACGAACCAATTGTAAATGATGATACCATTACACATCTGCAGGAACTGGTACGGGAACATGGTACCGATATCTGGTTTGCAAAAGATGTTTCCGAACTGATTCCGGAAGGGCTGGTATGTCCAAAATGCGGTGCAGCACATTTCCGCAAAGAAACCGATATCATGGACGTATGGTTTGACTCCGGTTCCAGCCATAAAGGTGTATTAAAAGTGCGTGATGAACTGGTGACACCGGCTGACTTGTATCTGGAAGGTTCCGACCAGCATCGCGGCTGGTTCAACTCCTCCCTCTTGACAAGTGTGGCAGTAGACGGTGTAGCGCCATACAAGGCGGTACTGACACACGGCTTCCTGGTAGACGAACAGGGCCGCAAAATGAGTAAATCTCTGGGCAACGGTGTTGATCCGCTGGATGTTGTAAATGATATGGGTGCAGATATTCTGCGTCTGTGGGTATCCTCTGCTGACTATCGCAATGATATCGCAGTATCCCAGGGTATCCTGAAACAGGTAAGTGAAGCATACCGCAAAATGCGTAACACATTCCGTTATCTCTTAGGGAACGTGAGCGACTTCAACTACAATACTGATAAAGTAGCACTGCAGGATATGGAAGAACTGGATCAGTGGATTGTAATGAAACTGCACAAACTGCTGGAAAAAGTGAACAAAGGCTATGAAGACTGCGAATTCCATGTGGTATATCATGCTGTACACAATTTCTGCAATGTTGATTTAAGTGCATACTATGTAGATATCGTAAAAGACCGTCTGTACTGTGAAGAAGTGGACAGCAAAGCGCGTCGTTCCTGCCAGACAGCACTGTATGAAATTCTGGTGGCTCTGACACAGGTAATGACACCGATTATATCTTTCACAACAGAAGAAGTATGGAAGTACCTGCCGAAAGAAGATAAAGAGCTGAGTGTACAGCTGAGCGGCTGGCCACAGGTGAATCCGGAAGCTATCAACGATGCACTGGATGCAAAATGGGATAACATTTTAGCAGTGCGCGGTGAAGTAACCAAGAAACTGGAAGAAAAACGCGCAGCGAAAGAAATCGGGAAAGCACTGGATGCACAGGTAATGCTGTATGCAGAAGGCGAAACCTATGAACTGCTGACACAGATGGCTGACCAGCTGGCTACCATTTTCATTGTATCTCAGGTAAGTGTAAAACCATTGAGCGAAGCTCCTGCGGATGCTTATGTAAGCGAAAGCGTAAAAGGTCTGGCTGTAGAAATTGCACAGGCTGCAGGCGCTATTTGCGAACG
>JAGARS010000108.1 GCA_017622155.1 Peptococcaceae bacterium | reverse complement strand
CAAAATACGAGATGATAAAGTCATCGAAACTCATTGTAAATGCTACCAGTGCGCCGGAAATAATCCCCGGCATAATTTGCGGCACGATTACTTTGGTCAGCGCCTGCCACGGTGTAGCACCCAAGTCCAGCGCAGCATCGGCCAGGTTTGGATCCAACGACCGCAGTTTCGGCATTACGCTAAGCATTACATACGGGATACAGAACATCACATGTGCCAAAAGCATAGTGGTGAAGCCCTTTTTCACACCCAGCATACTAAAGAACATCAATAACCCGATTGCAGTTACAATGTCCGGGTTGCTGATCGGCAGATTGTTTACCTGCTCCATTGTGCCTCGCACCAGTTTGCGGCAGTTGGAAAGCCCGATAGCGGCAATGGTGCCCACTACAGTGGAAATAACAGTAGCCAGAAGTGCAATCACAATGGTATAGAACACAGCACTCATCATATTGGAGTCGCTAAACATTCTTTCATACCAGCGCAGCGAAAAGCCGTCAAATCTGGTTAGGGAACGCCCTGCATTGAAAGAGAACACTACGGTGTACAGAATCGGCAGATAGAAAAATGCCAGAATCAGCACCATATAAATTTTGGATAAAATCTTTTTCGATTCTTTCATCGGCTATTTCCCTCCTTCACTTGAACCGGTGCGGTCCAGTTTTTTGGTAAAGAACAGGGACAGCATTACGATGATTGTCATAATCAGCGAAATGGCACTGCCGAAGTTCCAGTTGCCCGATGTCAGGAACTGAGACTCGATTACATTCCCGATGAGCACATACTGCCCGCCGCCCAGCATTTTCGGAATAAAGAAGCTGGATACCGCCGGCAGGAATACAAGTGTAATACCGCTTAATACACCCGGTAACGACAGCGGCAATGTAATCCGCAGAAACGATTCTACTTTGTTGGCACCCAAATCGCTGGCTGCTTCCAGATAGCTTTTATCCAGTTTGCTCAGCGCTGTATAAATCTGCAGTATCATAAACGGAATAAAGTTGTACACCATACCCAGCACGACTGCAAAATCAGTATAAATCAGACTGATCGGCCCGATGCCGAACATACCGAGAATGGTATTGATGACACCTTTGTCCTGCAGAATCCCTACCCATGCATAGGTGCGCACCAGCATGTTAATCCACATCGGCATGGTAATCAAAAGCACCATAATGGCTTTGCTGTGTTCTTTCATCTGTGAAATGATATAGGCTACCGGATAGCCCATCAGCAAGCAAATCACTGTAGTAAGCACTGCTACCCACAGCGAGCGTTTCAGTACATCCAGAAAAATCGGGTCGCTAAAAAAGCGAACAAAGTTGTCCAGAGTAACCTTGAAGCTTATTACATCGTTGCCTTTGACTGTGAAGGCATACATCACAATCAAGAGCATTGGCAGAATAATCATGATTGCACTCCAGACGAAATATGGATAAGCCATACGTCTAAACTCTTTCATGATTAATAACTCCCTTTCTTCATGATATGAATATCCTGAGGCCCAAAGGTTAAGCCTACTTCTTCACCTACTTCATATTTGTCTGTGGTATCAATCATATACTGATACCCTTCTGTTTTGAATGTTACCTGATAATCACCGGGCTCGATATTTTCCCAGTCAAAATCATATACCACTTCGGTAATTTCTACCGGAGAGTCATCTTCCATACTCCATGCAGAAGCATTGGCCCATGTTTTGATATCGGTGTCCAGCGCCATGCTTTCTTTGATTTCATCTACTGTTTTGAAGAAGTTTACCGCAAAAATTTCTTCTTCGTATTCGGTGCTGGCTACGCGGTTGGCTTCGCGTACAAACATACGCGCTGATACCATAGTCCCTGCTTTTGTGGAGAATGTCACAGAATAAGTGCCAATCTTCGGCTCGATTTCATATTCCACTTTGTTGATAGAAATCCAGTCCTCAGTTTCTGCATCCCATGCCTGCGCATCGGCACGGGCAATAATATCTGTTTCGGTCAGTTCCGCTACGTCTTCAATATCCAGATAGAAGTCGTTGGCACTCATTTTTTCTTTCGCTTCAGTATTGATAACCGGCTTCCCTTCAGACACATGCATGGTTACAGTAATGCTGGTACCGGAACGGGTTTCTACGATGGTTTCGTAATGCACGCCTTTAAACAGTACAGATTTGACAATCCCTTTCAGCTTGCCTTTTTCTTTCGGCACGATATCCAGGTCTTCCGGACGAATTACCACGTCTACTTTTTCATTTGGCGCAAAGCCTCTGTCAATACATGCAAAGTGCTTGTCCTCAAATACAACTTCATAGTCTTTCACCATAACACCGTCGATAATGTTGCTTTCACCGATGAAACGTGCTACAAATTCATTGGCAGGCTCATTGTAAATATCGGTAGGGCTGCCGATCTGCTGTATTTCCCCGGCATTTAATACCACAATTTTGTCAGACATGGTCAGGGCTTCTTCCTGGTCATGGGTAACAAACACGAAAGTAATGCCTACTTCCTGCTGAATCTTTTTCAGCTCATGCTGCATTTCTTTACGCAATTTTAAGTCCAGTGCACCCAGCGGCTCGTCCAGCAAAAGTACAGACGGCTCATTTACCAGCGCACGGGCAATGGCAACACGCTGCTGCTGACCGCCGGACATTTCTGTCACACGGCGCTGGCCGTAGTCTTCCAGGCCCACCAGTTTCAGCATACGGTTTACCTTTTGTTCTATTACATCTTTTGGTTCTTTCTTAATTTTCAGACCAAAAGCTACATTGTCATACACGTTCATGTGCGGAAACAGCGCATACTTCTGAAAAACCGTATTGATTTCTCTTTTGTACGGCGGCAGTTCTGCAATATCCACACCGTCAAACAGCACTTTCCCCTCGTCCGGCGTCAAGAATCCGCCCAGAATACGAAGCAGTGTTGTTTTCCCGCAACCCGAAGGCCCTAAAAGTGTCACGAACTCGTTTTCGTAAATGTCTAAATTAATTCCTTTTAATACAAGCTGCCCATCGAATTCCTTTACGATGTTTTTGAATTGAATCAGCTTTTTCATTTCTCCTCCCATCTCCTTTTCAACACATAGTTACCACAGCTCGGCGTTTTTGTTTTTACACGTTTTTGGTTATACGTAAAAATGCATAAAAACACCATGGTAAATTAGGTTTATTATACTATATTTCATACACCAACACAATAAAAAAATCCCTGTAAGCCTGGCTGGCGTACAGGGATTTCATCAATCATGCTGTTTTTCATTAATGTTTATAAAAATCTTCTTTTCCGAGACCGCACAACGGGCATACCCAGTCTTCCGGAAGTTCGGCAAATGGTGTGCCGGGATCTACACCGTGCTCCCAGTCTCCTTCTGCCGGGTCATAAATATAGCCGCATGGGCATTCATATTTCTGCATATCACTCATAAGTCTGTCCTCCTGAAATAAAATTGATTATGATATATTTTACCCCATTCAGACTGCTTCTAAACATCATAGGTTCGGAAAATATTATTCTTGAAAATGCAATGTTGTTGTCATCAGGTTTGTGCCGCATTTTATATTAGGGAAAATTTCAGCTGCATTGTGCAAAAACTCTGCCGGCTCTGTCATTGCCGGGCTGTAGTGCGTCAGCCAAAGTTCCTGTACATTGGCATCTGCCGCCATCTGCGCCGCTTCATGGTATACCATATGGCCTTTTTCTGCAGCACTCTGCTGTTTTTCTGGATCGCCATACAGCCCCTCTGCCACAAACAAGTCGCTGTCCTGTGCCAATGCTGTAAGCTCTTTGCTCGGACGGCAGTCTGTAGCATAGGTAATTTTCAACCCTCGCCGCGCTTCCCCCAGCACATCATTTGGCGTATAGACAGCATCGCCATCTACGATTGTTTCCCCTTTTTGCAGCGCTCCCCAGTAATGCAGCGGAATATTGTTGGCTTTAGCACGCGCTGCATCAAATTTTCCCGCACGGGGTAACGCAATGCTATATGCCAGGCAAGGCACTCTATGCTCTACCGGTACAGCCTGCACCTGCAGGCCATTGATTGTGAACTGATAATCACATTCCGTTACATCGTGACAAATCACTTCAAAAGGCAGCTGCGGGCATACCACCATAAGCCCGTCTATCATCTGCTGCAGCCCCGGATTCCCCCACACATGCACAGGCTCGGTGCGGCCATTGTTGCCCATGGTCATCCAAAGCCCCGGAAGGCCAAGTACATGGTCGCCGTGAAAATGTGTAATCAGCATATGGTCAATCTGCTTTACACTCCATCCGCACAGATGCAGTGCCACCTGTGTACTTTCACCGCAATCTATGAGAATGCCTTTTCCCTGATGGCGTATCATAAGCGAAGTAAGAAACCGTTTTGGCAGCGGAAGCATACCGCCGCAGCCTAGCAAACATACATCTAGCATACTGCACCATCCTTTTCCCGGGATACCGCATCACTTGCAGACCGATTGGCCCGATGCAGCTTCTCATTGCGTTTATAAATTGTAAGCAGCCCTTTCAAAGTAAGCATCTGATCTACCTGATGAATGGTCTCGGAATGGGCATGAATCACTTCCGCAAGCCCTCCGGTGGCCACCACGGTTATATCCTGCTCTGCATAGCCAAGCTCCGCTGCAATGCGATGCACCATGCCATCCACCAGCCCGCAGTAGCCGTACAAAAGACCGCTTTGAATGGCACTGACTGTTGTCTTGCCAATCACTTTATCAGGTACAGTCATTTCTACTTTTGGAAGCTGTGCCGTTTTTTCCACCAGCGCATTGAGAGAAATGCCAATGCCGGGAGCGATAGCACCGCCCAGATATTCTTTCTTATCATTGACTACACAGAAAGTTGTCGCTGTGCCAAAATCCAGAATAATAAGCGGCGCACCGTACTGCTCTATCGCCGCTACAGCATTCACAATGCGGTCTGCCCCGATTTCTTTGGGATTGTCATAACGGATGGACATCCCTGTTTTCAGGCCATTGCCTACTACCAGCGGTGTAGTTTGAAAATACCGTTCACACATCGTGCGAAACACATCTGTCAAATTGGGCACAACAGATGAAATAATCACATCATCCACATCACTGCGTTTTAAGCCGCAGGATTGAAACAGCTGATCCAAGAGCAAGCCATATTCATCATAGGTTTTCTGGCGGTCACTGGTAATGCGCCAGTGGCTGGCCAATGTATCCTCTTGAAACAAGCCAATTACAATATTGGTATTGCCGATATCAAATGCCAGTAACATATTCTACCCCTCATTTCTACGATTCGTCGTCTTCTTCGTCAAACACCGGCGCTGATTTGCGTGTAAACGCCTTGTACAAAGCCAGAATCAGCACCGCTGCCAGTACAAGTTCAAACGGCATCTGTGTCACCATCACCGTAAGCGAAGCTGCCCATGGCAGATACCCAATCAGGGTAGCCAGCCCAAGATACCCGATTGTGTTGGTGAGTGTGCCGACAATTGCCGCCATGACTGCACCAAAAGAAGAACGGCGAAATAACACATACGTATAATACGATGTAATCCCGATTAAAATACGCGGTAAGATACGCACAATGGGATCCGCCGGAATTGCGCCTACCGGTGTCATAAAACTGTATAAACCAAAAATAAACCCTGTAAACGCACCTACTACCGGTCCTTCCAGAATTGCGCCCAATATTACCGGAACATGCATAATGGTTGCCCGGCCTGCCAGGCTGGGCATCGGTATCATTCCCAGGCCGGTGACACTGAGCATAATGGTAATGGCGCCCAGTACACCGGAAATTGCAATGGTTCTGGTAGATAGTTTTTTGCTTTGTTTGTTACGTTGTTTCATTTTCACACACCTCATTTGTATTGAGCCAAATGAAGCAAAGAAAGAAGCTCATAAAAAAGGCTGCCAGAGCACAAGTCTGACAGCCGTAAAGTTCTTTCCTGTCATCCATCCCGGTTCTTCGCGAAT
>JAGARS010000107.1 GCA_017622155.1 Peptococcaceae bacterium | reverse complement strand
TTTCAATCAAAGTAAATTTAGATACTAAATACTTCATTGAAAAAAAGAGTAACTCTTTTTGAAAAAGGGTATTTAAAAACCCATAAAAAAGATTGAATCTGATAAAAAAAGACATCACTCAAAAAAATTATAAATATAATTATTAACCAAATTAAAACAAATAAATTAATAAATTAATAAAAAAGAAATGAATATTTTCACACTTTTAAAGAAAATATATTCAAGTATACTTCTTATAGAATGGAGTTATCTTCTTATCAAATGTATTCAATCAATTATAACACATGGAATAGCACCATTTTCATTATTCCTTGATGTATTAAATCCATATGTATACATCGCTCTTTCAACACTTCCATTTATATTAATCTTAATCACAAAAGGAAAACTTCAATGTATATTAACAGTAATTCACACACTTTCAATTATCTGTATCATTTATATCATATTCAAAGAAAAAGAAACAATCAAAAATACATTCTTATTACTTCTTGTATTTCCATTAATTTTCATCTTGCTTTCACTCAACGAAATCTTCACATCAGAAAGATTCAATAAAATCATCATGAATGGATTAATAATTTGTTTCCCAATTCTTTTATTATCAGAATTTGCATTCTTATCAACTTCATTCTTAATTGTTGAAAATAAACTTCTTTGGTTTATTGTCATCACAATTGCATTATTGTTTGTCATTCAACCAGGTTTCATTTTCACACAAACTCTTCCATCTATCAAAGAACAAATAGAAGAAAAGAAAATATCGTGAATGCGACTACAGGTGCATTTTTAGATGGCGATGGCCGTTTGATGACTATGAAAACTGTAGAAGCAGTGGTAAAAGAAATTCCATTCAATGAATCCTGCGAATATGCTACAATCGAAGGCAGCCCTGAATTTATCGAAGCGGCAATCGATGCAGCATTCCGTGAATATCGTCCGGATGCATTTATTCGCGGCGTAGCTACTCCTGGCGGTACAGGCGGCATCCATCATGCAATTTTCAACTATCTGGATGATGGTGACGCAGTGCTGGTAATGAATCGTTACTGGGCAGCATACAAAAACATCTGCCGTGAAACCAACAGAAGATTAGAAACCTTCCCGATGTTCACAGAAGACTGGAAATTTAATGTACAGGGCTGTGTAGATAAACTGTATGAAATTGCAGAACAGCAGACCAATGTTATGCTGATTATGAACACTCCGGCCAACAACCCAACCGGCTACAACGTAAAAGCTGATGAATGGGAAGTAATTATGAAAGCATTAAACGATATTGCAAACAACGGTAAAAACAATGTTGTATTGCTGATGGATATCGCATATATCGATTTCGCTGCTCCGGAAGCACGTGAAATGTTCAAAATGTTCAATAACCTGCCTGCTAATTTCCTGGTACTGGTGGCTTTTACCATGTCTAAAAGCTATGCAATGTATGGCTATCGCTTAGGCTGCCTGCTGTGCGTGACAAGCAGTGAAGAAGAAGCAGAGGCATTCCTGGATGTCAACAAATTCTCCTGCCGTGCTACATGGTCCAACAGCAGCCGTTTGGGTATGCTGGTAATGGAACGCATTCATCAGGATCCTGCGCTGAAAGCAGCATTCCGTGCAGAACAGGAAGAATTGCGCCTGAGCCTGTTAAACAGAGCAAACCTGTTCAACAAAGAAGCGGCTGAAGTAGGGTTAACCGTATGCCCATTTGATTCCGGTTTCTTTGTAACCATTCCTACTGTAAAAGCAGAAGAACTGGCAGCAGAACTGCGCAAACAGGATATCTTCATGATTCCACTGGGTGACGGAGCGAATGCGGGCTTACGTGTAGCATTGTGTGCACTGCCGGAAGAAAAAATCAGCGGCATGGCTGCCAAAATCAAAGCGGCAATGGATGTAGTAGGTGCGTAATCGCTAATTGAATAGAAAATTTTAAAGCAGATTTCTCAATTGTGTATGCAGTTGAGGGGTCTGCCTTTTTTATGGACGGGAATACTGGATGAACGGCAGTACATTTCTCAATAATAGATATCGAATTGTTTTTTCATAATATCGCTCTGCTTTGCACATACTATCCAGAGGTGATGTTATGAGAATACGAAAGTGGAAACCATATGCTGTATTCATTGTACTGACAGAAGCGGTAGGTGCTCTCTCCGGGTTCCTTACCAGAGATGGAACGAAAACTTATGAGGCGTTTGCAGCCAAGCCGGCATTGACACCGCCCGGTGCTGTGTTTCCTGTGGTGTGGAGTGTTTTGTATGCACTTATGGGGATTGGGGCTGCCTGCATCTGGCGAAGTCCGGCATCGGCTATGCGTAAACAGAGTGTAATACTATTTGCAGTGCAGCTGGCAGTCAATTTTGTATGGAGTTTATTGTTTTTCAATGCAAAGGTATATGGCTTTACGTTTATCTGGTTGGCATTGTTATGGATTTTGATTGTGCTGATGATCCGTGCTTTTTATCAGGTGGACAAAACAGCGGCATATTTGCAGATTCCATACTTGCTGTGGGTGACATTTGCCGGGTATCTGAACTTTATGGTATGGCAGCTGAATTAGAGAAACGACAAAACTAAACTGCGCTCTACGATATTGTAGAGCGCAATAATTTTTTATTCAAATACATGATTCAAATCTATAGCCAGTTCCGGTATGGTGCAGGATATGAGAAATACACAAAGCAAATTCTCTAGACTTTTTTCTCACAATTGGGTAAAATGTAACTGCTGTGGTTTACAGCAAGTTTGTGATACAGGAGTGTATCTGATTGTGAATATCATAAAGAAAGTGTTAGAGGAAAATCCTATCGTAGCTGCACCTATGGCCGGTGTGAGTGACCGTCCGGGCAGGCTGATTGCTCGTGAGTATGGTGCGGGGCTGGTATATACAGAAATGATTAGTGCAAAAGCGCTGACTTATAAGAATCAGAAAACCTATATGCTGATGAATATGCAGGATGAAGTGCAGCCGGTGAGTATGCAGATTTTTGGATCTGAGCCGGATGTGATGGCAGAAGGTGCACGCATTATGCAAGAGCACGGTGCGCAGATTATTGATATCAACATGGGCTGCCCTGTGCCTAAGGTAGTAAACAATGGGGAAGGGTCATCTCTTATGCGCATGCCGGAGATTGCAGAGGCGATTGTGCGTGAGATGGTACGTGCTGTAGATGTGCCTGTTACGGTGAAGTTCCGCAAGGGCTGGGATGATGCTTCGGTCAATGCAGTGGAGTTTGCCAAACGCATGGAGGCTGCCGGTGCAAGTGCCATTGCGGTGCATGGGCGTACCCGTGTACAGTATTATAGCGGTAAGGCTGATTGGGATATTATTACACAGGTAAAGCAGGCGGTAATGGTGCCGGTCATTGGCAATGGCGATATTTTTACACCGATGGATGCCAAACGCATGCTAGAGGAAACAGGCGTAGATGGTGTGATGATTGGCCGTGGTGCATTGGGGCGTCCGTGGCTTTATCAGCAGACGCTGGATTATTTGCGTACAGGCACATATCAGGCGGATCCGGATATGGATGCACGCCGTGAAGTTATTATGCATCATGCCGAATTGCTTTGTGAGGAAAAAGGTGAATATGTTGGCATGAAAGAGATGCGTAAACATGTGGCATGGTATTACAAAGGGCTGCCTCACGCTGCCCGCATGCGAGATGGAATTAACAAGATTGCTGCACTGGATGAATTAAAAGCACTTTTGAATATGTAAAAGATATTAAAAATTTTTGAATTTTTTTTATTTTTTATGTTTAAGATGTTTAAAATACGGGTATATGTTTAGCAAGAACAGTGGCAAGGAAACTATAAACTTGTACTTGTGTTTGAAGAGATCATGATGTATACAATGTAAATGATGACAGGAGGAGAGTCCAATGCAAGAAGTAATTATGGCAATTAGTGTGGACAAACGAAGCACATCTGCAAAAGCACTGCAAGAGACATTAACTAAATATGGTGAACTGATTCATTTCCGTCTTGGCATGCATAATCTGCATCGTGCGGACAGAGCTGAAAATGGTCGTATTTTGCTGCAGGTGATTGGTGCAGATGAAAAAATTCAAGCATTACAAGACGAATTAGAAGCTTTGGATTTAGTAAAAGTACAGGCAATGGTATTAGAATAGGATATTCGAATAGGTCTCACGTAGGTGAGGCCTATTTTTTATGGAAAAATCTTTCAATAAAATTTAGCCTTCTATGAATATTATGCAAACGGGTGGCAATACTACTATTATCGCAAAGATTACAAAAACATTTATTCAGGAGGTAAGATCATGGAGGTTCAACAGGTATTAGAAAAAAACAGAGCAATGCATGAGATGCTGCGCAGAGCTACAGTAGATGCATTGGACATGCAGCAGGCGGCAGAGCAGCTGCATATGCTGCTTCAGTGCGGTATTTATATGATAGATAAAGATGGTGAATTGCTGGGGATGAAAGATAGCGACAATATGCAGATTTTCAGTCTGACGGAATTGGAAGAGTGCCGCTGCAGCGCAGATACCATTGAGTGGCTGTTTACTTCACAAAAACCTGTGTACAATTATGTTTGCGGGGAAAATTATTGTTCGGTGCTGCCAGTATGTAATCAGTTTGGTCAGATTGGCGTACTGCTGTGCGGGCAGGATGGCACTGTGTTTCAAGAAGAGCAGCAGATGCTGGCAGAGTATGCAGCTACGCTGGTATCGGTAATGATGATGCGTGCTGCCAACCGCAAAGCTGAAACAGAAGCACGCAAGAAAAATGTTGTACAGCTGGCATTGGAAGTATTGTCTTATTCAGAGTTGGAAGCAGTGAAATATATTTTCCATGAAATCAATGGCAGTGAAGGTTTTCTGGTGGCTAGCAAACTGGCAGAGGAGTACAAGCTTACCCGCTCGGTGATTGTCAATGCATTGCGCAAGCTGGAAAGCGCCGGTGTAATCGATGCCCGCTCCTTGGGTATGAAAGGCACATATATTAAGATATTGAATGATTATCTATATGAAGAATTAGAAGCAATTTAAGTGGCATAGTTATTTTCCCCATTGCTGTGTGGTTTTCAAGATGACTCGCTTGCATACTGTTCGTATAGCTTTGCGTCGTCATCTTGAAAGCCGCCTTGCGCTGTGAAAATATCTTATGCCACTGTTTTTATTTGGATGCCAATCGCATTGTCGCAGGAAAACCCTTTTTATATGGAGAATATATCCAGAATATTCAAAAATAATCTATTTCGTTTCGGGCATATATTCTCTGTAGCGCTTGGGCATGTACTGGTCCTGCAGCCGTTTGTTGGTGCGTTCTTTGATGGCGATGGTATTGAAATACCGCTGAAACAGGTCGATATAGTCATCATGTTTGCCTTCGAGCATCTGTGCAGCATCGTCGCTGGTAAATGGCACAATCAGACTGCGGTGCAAGTTGTATACCAATGCGGTATTGCGGCGTTCGTCATGTACAATCCATTTCTGATCAGAGAAGCGTTTTTCCAGATGGCTGCGTAACAGCGGCAGCTGGTTGTGATCCGGTGCAAACTTTGCATAATAAACATTTTCATCAATTTTCTGAAATCGCAAGAAGCCTTTTACACGGTCCAGCTCTCGTGTGACTTTATAACGGTAGTCTTCCAGCTGACGAATCACCGGATGATGCTTGGCAGTATTTATGGCAATGCCTCTGTTGTAGCAGAGGCGCAGATACTCTAGTCCAAGTACGTTACAATCGGGCAGTTCGCTCAAATACAGCAGATATAGATTGTACATCACGGTAGAAGACAATTTGGTGTATACCGATTTGCGAATACGTTCTGCTTTGTCCGATTCCGTGTGTATTTCTTTTACAATGCTGTGCAGGCTTGGCTGATGCAGTTGAGCAGGACAGATATCATAAATCTGGCTGTCTTTGTAGGCATAAAAATAAGCAGTCAGTAATCCGTCAAAAGTGCCGTCATACAGGTATGTGTACATAGAGATACTCCTTTCAACAAAAGTATTTTAAAACAATGTCAGCTGCTGATAAGGGGAGCTGGTATTGGGCTTTAATGCATGCAGAATCAGCTGTGGTGTTGGGTTTTGAATATGATAATATTTGCCGCCGCAGGTGATAAAGTACTGGGTGCGTTTCATAGATACATGCATGCGCTGCAAATCAGAAAAGTTGAGTTTTCCGCTGCGTCTTGCACTGACGATACGACGCGCGCACTGTATGCCTAGCCCCGGTACACGAATCAGTTCTTGATAAGTGGCAGTATTTACATCTACGGGAAAGCACTCTGGATGTCGAATCGCCCAGATTAGTTTCGGGTCATAGTCCGGGTCAAAGTTTGGGTGCGTTTCATCCAACAGCTCTGATGCCTCGAATCCGTAAAACCGCATGAGCCAGTCGGCCTGATACAGCCGGTTTTCGCGATGCATTGGCGGCTGTGCAATTTGCGGCAGTCGACTGTCTTCGTTGATTGGCACATACGCCGAGAAATATACAC
>JAGARS010000106.1 GCA_017622155.1 Peptococcaceae bacterium | reverse complement strand
GGTCTTCAATCAGCCACTGCTCGATAGATAAAATCTCCATAGCTTCAGCATCCGGCCAGAAAGTACGTTTTTTCATCTTCTGAATTTGCTGCAAAGCTATTACATCTTCCGGTGCGTTGCGCAATGCTGCAGAAATAATATAGCCGTTTTTGAAGAAAAATTCTTCCCGATATATCGCAGAATGTGTATACCAGTGTATCAAATCGTCTTCCGATATCGGGCGATAAAGTTTTCGTTGAATCAGCTGGCACAATTCTGCCATTGGATAAATGCCGTAAAAATATACTGCTGTATTGCAGATATCATAAAAAACACCGTTTTCCTTTTGCTGCTTTTGCAGAGAGGCGTCTGCCTGCACGTTCAGAAAAGCTGTTTTTAATTCTTCCGGTATCAACAGGTGCTTTCCATACTCGTCCAGATAGCATAACCCGTTTTGAATAAGCCCGGAGACGCAAAACATCATATCGGTGCTGATTAGCGGTATGTTGGAATCACTCAGCTGATTAAGCAATTCTACCTCGCCATTGCTGAGTGCCGGATAAATGCGATACATATAATCCGGATTGGTCAGATAACTGTACAAGAAGTGCTGCAGTTCCTCTTTGCGCATTTTGCTGTATCCTTTGAGCTTCAAAGCCTTCGCCAGTTCTACCAGGTCCTCTTTGGTTGGAAACGATAAACATTCTTCCAGTGTATACGAACGCTGCATCATCGTTTCGATATTGCCCATAATATCCATTAGCGCAGCTTCCATTTCTTCCGGTGAAGCATTTTCGCCAAGTACAGTTTTCATCATAGCCGCCAGCTCTCCCGGAGGCAAATCCCATATACGTTCCAATTCTTCTAACTTCATAAAATTCCCCCTTGGATGACATTGCGCGTACGTTTATAAACAAAAGTTCAAACGAAAGAAAAGCACAAAAAGAAAAACAGCCAGCGAAAATCGATGGCTGTCATGAAATACTTAGTTGTTTTTGCAAACCTGATTACCTACTGTGCAGGATGTTTTGCAAGCAGACTGGCAGGATGTCTGGCATTCGCCGCAGCCGCCTTTTTTAACTGTACCCTGTAAGTTCTGGGAGCTGATAGTTTTGATATGAGCCATTTTTGTTTCCTCCTTTTCATAATGCAAATACTATGCACATATTATAGCATGGATAAATCTGCTCGACAACAGTTTTTTACAATTTCCCGATGCTGATTATTTTTTGCCTGCCGATTACATATAGTATACAGTGAGGTGATTTCGGTGGATTTACAGACAGCATTACAAGAGGCGAGAACGCAGTGGCGCAACTTAGAGAGTATATACAATCAGGTAACAGACCCGGCAGTGATTGACAGCATTATTCATCAAATGATTGTGGCAGAACAAACTTATGACAGACTGTTGTCTCGTGCCAGAGCAGAAAATATAACCACACAGGAGATACAGATGCGTTGAGACCGGGCATATGTCGGCTGGTTGACACATAGATTAAAGCAAACTGAAAAGGAGGAACGACATATGCATATATTGCCGCAGGAAAGTATTTTGTTTGTGTTATTTGCGATTATTGTGATTTTGCTGATTGCCAGGCTGGCTACAGCACCGGTACAAGCCATGCTGAAACTTCTGGTGAATTCAGTAGCTGCAGTTATATTGCTGTGCTTTATTAGTATTATCGGGGAATACTGGGGGATTCATCTGCCGATCAATCCCGTTACGATACTGCTCATTGCTGTTTTAGGATTGCCGGGGTTATTGCTGGTAGGAGTGCTGCATTTTTTATTTGTATAGAATGTGAAAAACAAGGCGTAATATATTTCAAATTCGTTTGTACGCGGATACCATCACCGCTCCCTCACGAATTTTGAAATATATTACGTCGTGTCTGTCAGATGTTCATGTTTTTCGGTGATGTTGCGATATTTCATTATTCGTACGGTGTAGGGGAGGCTGTCCACAGCCTCCCGTGAAATATATTTCTGACCTACGGTCAGCGGGCCGCCGTGGGCGGACGGCCCCTACAAATACAAAAAACGGGATGCCGTCCCCGGCGCCCCGTTTTCGTTATGTTACATGTTTATTTGCCGAACAGGCCTTTCACTTTACCCAGGAAGCCTTTTTTCGGATTCAGCATATCGCTGATTTCTTTTTTGAAGATAGATTCGCTGATTGCACCCGGCAGAGATTCTTTCAGTTCGCCGTCCAGGAAGAATACGGACTGAGGTACACCCATCAGCTGTAAAGATTTGAATGTAGCCAAACCATCTGTGGTTTTAACATCCATTGTGTAGAAGTTTACCTGACCTTCAAACTGGGATGCCATTTTTTCGGCTACAGGAGCCAGCTGTTTACATACAGAGCAGGTTTCTTTAGAGAATACAATAATACAGGTTTCTTTGTTTTCTTTGATAATCTGTTCGTACTGTTCTCCGTTAATCAAAGGTAAGTTCATATAAAATCACTCCATTAAGAATATTTTTTTCATCATACCTATATTGTACTTGAAAACGGTGCGATTTACAAATATCTTTTTTGTTTTTTATGAATTTTTTGATAAAAATTTTTTTCGTTTTTACACAACACCATTCCATGTAAAACTTTTTCGTACTATCCACCTTGTTGTACACAGAAAAAAGCTGTCAACCATAGGTTATGCACAGACTTATCCACACTATCCACAGATTTTATGCAAAAATTATCAACAAAACAGTGGACAATTGCGTAGACAAACAAATAGATTTTTGCGGAATTGTGTGATAAAATTGAGTCAAACTATGCAATAAGGGCAGCTATTGTTTATGCGGAGGTCATATTATGTTAAACACCTATCGTACCGTGGCTGATTTCGGCCAGGATGAAATTATTATAGAAAAATCTACATTTATTGGTTATGCCAAGCCGGTGACAAGTGAGGAAGAAGCGCAAGCCTTTATCCAGGAAATAAAAAAGAAACACAGAGATGCCACCCACAATGTGCCGGCCTATGTATTAGGGGAACACAATGATGTACAGCGCTGCAATGATGACGGTGAGCCATCGGGCACAGCAGGTGTACCGGTGCTGGAAGTCATTCGCAAAGAAGATTTGCGCGATGTGGCAGTGGTGGTCACGCGTTATTTTGGCGGCATTAAATTAGGCACCGGCGGGCTGGTAAGAGCTTATACCAAAGGAGCCAAAATTGCGTTAGAAGCGGCAGGAATTATTACCAAAGTGTTGTATCAGACGGTGATTGTTTCGGTGGATTATACTATGCTGGGCAATTTGCAGAATCTGCTCAAACTGCACAACTACGATACCAAAGATATTGTGTACGAAGACATTGTACATTTGCATGTGTGGGTAGAAATCGAAGACACGGCGCATTTCAAAGATCTCATTGTAGAATGGACCAATGGCCGTGCCATTATCACCGATGGGGAAATTGACTATAAGATCATGTAATGCAAGGCTGTGAAGAAATTTATTTCTGCCCTGCGGTCAGCGGGTCGCTGAGGACATCGACCCCTACAAATACAAAAACGGGAAGTCGAGACATCATACCCTACAAGAAACGAATCTGTAGGGGGCGACGTCCCGGCGCCCCGTTTTATGTTTATGCGTTTTCTTTACATCAATTAGTGTTCTTCAATGTAGTAAACTACATATGCTCTTTCGTAATCCTGACGAATGATGTTCATAACATCGATACCAACGGAAATTTCACCGATTAAGTTGAAATCCATATCGATTTCGAAATCTTCATCTTCGGTAGCTTTGATAACATCAATCTGTGGATTTGGATCGTGGTCAGGCTTAATGCCCAGTGCTAAATATTTTTCTTTTGCCTCTTCGTGGCTGTCAGCGAAAACAACCTGTGTATGGCTTGTGTGCTGCATGTAAAAACACTCCTTTGAATTAATATTTTATGTGCTCTGCATATTATAGCAGATAATGTGACAATATTCAAAACAATTTCCTGATTTTATTAGGGAATTTTCTGTATCTATTACAGGCGCCGAGATGATTTCTTTATTTGTGGCTTGCATACCATCAGCTTCGCCGTACAAATAAAGAAATATCTCGACGCCTTTCAATTTATGGTGTGATATAACATTGACGGCGTAATATGTTTCAAAATTCGTGAGGGAGCGGTGATGGTATCCGCGTACGAACGAATTTGAAAGCATATTACGCCGTTTAATCGTTATTGGAAGAGTAGGTTACAATCCGGCAAAATCCAATGTCGCAAATAAATCATCCAGTGTTTCCGCTCTGCGAATGCACTGTACCGATCCATCCGGTTTCAATAACAATTCTGCAGAACGCAGTTTGCCATTGTAGTTGAACCCCATAGCATGCCCGTGTGCACCGGCATCGTGAATAACCAGATAATCGCCGCTTGTGCCATCGGCAGATTCTGCCGCTACTTCAATTGCCGGCAATGCGCGGCCAACTGCAAATTTATCGCAGTTTTCGCAGAGGCTCCCTACAATATCGTATACCTTTTCAGCAGGCGCATCTTCTTTGCCCAATACAGTACAATGATGATATGCCCCATACATCCCCGGGCGCATCAAATCTGCCATCGAGGCATCGACACCGATATAATGCCGATAGGTGTCTTTGCGATGTACTGCTTTGGTTACCAGATACCCGTAAGGCCCCGTCACCATACGACCGCATTCCAGACATATTTTCAGCGGAGCATATCCTTTCGCTGCAATCATTTCTTCATATAATACACGAATATCTTCGCCCAGCGCTTCCAAGTCTACCGGTTCATCTTCCGGACGATACGGCACCCCGATACCTCCGCCGAAATTTACAAATGAGAATCGGATTCCCACCTCACGGCTGATTTCATCAATCAGTTCAAACATCATACGGGCTGTTTCCGCCAGATACTCGCGATTCAGCTCATTGGATACAATCATGGTGTGAATGCCGAACTGTTTGACACCTTTTTCTTTGGCAATGCGGTAAGCGTCAAACAGCTGCTCCCGTGTTAAGCCGTACTTGGCTTCCTCCGGCTTGCCAATGATGTCGTTGCCTTCCCGCAGCGGTCCCGGATTGTAGCGGAAACTGATGGTATCCGGCAGCCCAATGTACTTATCGATATAT
>JAGARS010000105.1 GCA_017622155.1 Peptococcaceae bacterium | reverse complement strand
TATAATTTATTTTTGAAGATGTCCAAGTGAATCATGGCATTGTCATGACGCTGCTCCCAGCGCACAAAAACAGCGCCAAAAGCGACAGCAATCACCAATAGCATTGCACAATACAGATAGTATGATGCACCGTTTTGAAGCAATTTTACGCCGCCATACACGCACAAAATCATAACCATAAACAATAGCACACCGCCACTGTCTACTTTTTCACTTCTTCCGGAAGACATATCCGGCAGGTATTTTACACAAAGCATAAAGCAAATCACTGTGAGCGGAATACTCATACCAAAAATCATATTCCAGCTAAAATGCTGCACAATCAATCCGCCAATAGATGGACCTACCATTGTCCCCAACGCAACACTGCTGCCGGAAATCCCCAATGCTTTGCCACGCTCATGTGCCGGAAATGTCTGTACAATAATGCCCTGACTGTTGGCTGATGTAGCCGCAGCGCCGACGCCCTCTACGATACGGCCAATTAAAAGCATGGTATATGTGTGTGCAAAAAAGCAGATGCACAATCCGGCCAAAAAAACCAAAATACCAAACTTGAATATTTTATCTTTCCCCATTGTGTCTCCCAGTTTGCCAAATAAAAGGATAAAACAAATAATAACTAACGTATATGCTGTTACTACCCATTCTACACCGGACATGGTAACATGCAGTTCATCTGCAATGCTTGGCAACGCCACATTGATGCTGCTCATATCCATGCAGTTGATAAATGTTGTCATTACCACCGCAAAAAAAATCAGCCAGCGTTTCTGATGTGTTGCCTGCATGGCATTATCTTCATTTGCCTCAGAAGTATGCTGCATTACAGCTGCCCCCTTTATAAATTACGTTTATTTTTCCTGTTTCTATTTTATGTGATTCCACAGCAGTTTACAAGTTTTATATAAAGGAATTCGTAATAAAATAAAAAAGCGTTATAGTATCGAATATCTCTCGATAGCCATAACGCTTAATTATTAACGATTTTCCAACTCTGCTGTTAACTCCGTTAACAAATCTGCCAGTGCTTTTTCATATTCTTTCAGCACCGCATTCTGAATCACTTCACGTACTTCACTAGAGATTGGATGAGCGATATCTTTGTATTCGCCGTCCGGCATTCTCTTGCTCGGCATCGCAACGAACAGTCCTTTGTCGCCCTCAACAACTTTGATATCGTGCACAGCAAATGCATCATCAAAGGTAATGGAAACAATCGCTTTCATTCTTCCTTCTGTGTTAATCTTTCTGATTCTGATGTCTGTTACTTGCATCATCGTCACCGCCCTTGTGGTTTGTCGTCTTCAACCATAAATATATGATATAAATAAGACAGATTTATGGTTCCTTTTTATAATACACGAATCTTCACATTTTTACAAGAGGATTTTAAAAAATATTGCATATAATATTCAAAATTATTTAATACTTTCTTCCATCCCGGAAATCATTGCGCTTTCTGCATTGTCGATGTGCTCTTTCGCAAGCTTCGCAGCCAGTTCTCCATTGCGTTCCGCTAATGCTTCTACAATCTGTTTATGTTCTTCCAAAGCAGTTTTGCTTCTGCCCGGGCGGGATAAAGAAGCTGCGCGGAAACGCTGCAGCTGTTCCTGCAAAATGTTTACAAATTGCACTAAACGCTGATTATGGGCAGCCTGATAAATGATATCATGAAAACTGCTGTCGATATAAATAATATTGTCCAGCGAATGTTCATCGGCATTAGCCTCTGCTTCCGATTCTCTTAATACCTGGCGTTCCAAAGCATCCAGCTCTTCATCTGTAATACGCTCTGCTGCCAGAGAAACTGCCAGCATCTCTAATGCTGCACGCACTTCATATACTTCGTGAATATCTTTCATAGATACCCCGGCAACATATGCACCTTTACGCGGCACCATAACAACTAAACCTTCCAGCTCCAGTTTGCGAATCGCTTCACGTACAGGTGTACGGCTCACGCCCATTTCATCTGCAAGCTGTATTTCCATCAGGCGTTCGCCCGGCTTCAATACCTGTTTGATAATCGCATCACGCAAAGTTTCAAATACAACATCACGTAATGGTTTATATCCATCTAATACAATCGGTAACAGTTTGCGCTGTTTATTATTCCCTGCCATATACTTCAACCCTTTCATCCAGTTGTTTTTTATTTATAGTCCGAGTCAATATCGCCCCCGGATATTGCGGTTTTAACCGGTTGTAATATTGCTCTGCCTCTTTTTTCTCTTCAAATGCAGCAAACACTGTTGGCCCACTGCCCGACATCAGCACATGCTGCGCTCCGTGCGTACGCATACCATCTTTTATCAGCTTCACTTTTGGCTGCAGCTCAAATGTGCTTTTTTCCAACACATTGCCCATGGAATTTAAAATTTGCTTTGTATCTTTCATCTGCAAACCATGAATACATGCCTGCACATCAGGATGCTCGGTAATTTCGTCCACACGCAGATTCCCATATACTTTTGGAGTTGATACCCCAAATGGCGGTTTTACTACCACAAGATGCAGCTCCGGACATTCCGGCAGCGGCTCTATCAGTTCTCCGCGCCCCGTAGCCAAAGCTGTAGGCCCGCCAATGCAAAACGGTATATCAGAGCCAAGCTGTGCCGCCAGCAATTCCAATTCCTTCTGCGTCAACCCAAGGTTACACATTTGATTGATGCCCAGCATCACACCGGCACAATCAGTGCTTCCCCCTGCCATTCCGGCTGCAACCGGAATACGTTTTTCCAAGTCGACTTCCATTTTAGGCACTTTCCCCGGAAATTCACGCTGCATCAGTGTAACAGCTCGCATTGCCAGATTATTCATATTCATCGGTATATGGCGATTGTTTGTCGTAATCCAGTTGCGCTCCGACTCTTTTAAATGAATCGTGTCACTGAGATCCACGGCCTGCATCACCATAGCCACTTCATGATACCCGTCTTCACGTTTGCGCAACACATCCAATACCAGATTTATTTTCGCATACGCTGTAATCTTTGCTTGCAACATGCTGTCACACACCTTTCTAATATCAACGGCTTATACCTGTCATTTATTTTATCTTATTCTGATTTGGCTGTCAACAAAAGGATGTATTTTGCTTTGTTTTTTGTATACAAATACAAACAAAGAAGAACCCTCTCCATGTAACGGAGAG
>JAGARS010000104.1 GCA_017622155.1 Peptococcaceae bacterium | reverse complement strand
TGTCCAATATCAAGCATCAGCTGTGCTGCAGGGGAAAGCTCCGCTCCAAGCTGCAGAAAAATATCTGCAAATACAGGCATTACTTTAATCAAAAGCACCAGCACCACCATCAGCATCATTGCCAGCAGAATGGTCGGATACCATAAAAGATTGTGCACACTCTGCCTGATTTGATTCATACGGTCATAATAGCTAGAAAGTCCGTAAAACACCTGCTCTAAATGCCCGGTATTCTGACCGATTGTCACCATTTCCACAGCGTAATGAGGTATACAATGCGTATGCTTCAATGCATCTGCCAGTGTCTCGCCTTGCTCTAATGCCTGATACAGCTGCTGCAGAAACTGTTTTTTCGTCTTTTGCTGTTCCTCATCCAGCAAAAGCGCAATCCCTTCCTGAAACGGCAGCCCTGCACGAATCATCAGATGCAGTTCCATATAAAATTCCGAAAGATATGACGATGCAAACTCTGTCTGTTTCACTACCAGCACCACCTTAAAATAATTGCGAACTGATAATATCAGTCCGCAATCTTCATCCTGCAAGTTATATAACGATTTTCAAACAACTGTACACAGCTATTTAATACAAATATTTTGCTGTATAATTCTTCCCGTCGCCAATGTACTCCATAATCTGTTTGCTCTGTTTGGCACTGGAGGCAAATGTCGGATCCATCAGTTTCCATGTTTCACCGTCAAAATAAATCACACCCTCCACCCAGCCTTTTTCCGGAATAAATGTGTTAATCCATGCATGATACACATCCCCCGCATAGCCTACCACCAAACGTGTCGGAATCCCCTGGCTGCGCAGCATAGCGGTCATCAATGCCGCATAATCAAAACAGATACCTTTCTGTTCGGCAAGCACTTTGTCTACATCCGGCAAATAGCCGCTCTGCACGGTTTTGGCTTTCTCTTTATCATAGGTCAGCGTCGTCACCGTATAATGATATACAGCCGCAATCTTTTCCAGCGCAGTATTTTTATCTTTCACAAGCTCAACCGCTTTTTTCACAGCTTCACTGTCTGCAGTATAATTGACATACTGATTGGCACGCAGATATGGCGCATACTCATCGGTAAGCATTACGGTCATCGTTGTGCTGTATGCAGTGGCATATTTGCTGCCGCTGATATTTTCATACACTGCAATGCTGTACTTGCCCGCACCGCCGGAAAGCGGAAATGTTTCATATTTGCCTTCCTGATTCAAATTATAGGTGTATACCACTTTGTCCGGCCCTGTAATACGCAGCTTCAGCTTTTTCTCCGTAGCAGTTTTGTACGCCGCCATAATATAGCCGTCTTTGGCATTAGAAGCATCTATCACAGCTTTTTCATTGGACAGCACGGTAACACCGGATGCCACTGGCTCCAATATGGTAAGCGCAGGCTCTGCCGATGGATTGGCTTTTTGTTCTTCTGCCAGTACCGCAGGCGCAAATACCATACTGCAAAAGCAGATACAACTTACCAGGCCAATTATCTTTTTATATTTTTTTAACAGCCGATATTCGTTCATAACATCCACCTCTATTGCAACAGAATTTTTCACACACATTATATGCACTCAATACAATTACTGAACCTGCATGGTTACCGGCCGGCTGCTCTTTACAAGCCGCACTGCCAGGTTTGGATTGTCACGCTTAAAATTGGCCTGAATCCGATCCAGCACCATTTCTGTATTTTCATAATTGATAGCCGACAAAAGCACCAGATACTGCGATACACTGTAACGGGTAAAGACATCCCCGCGCCGCAGAGAAAACTGAATGGCAGTGCGCAGCTTGCCTGCCGCTTCACTTTGCTTTTTGGTGTTGACGATACGTTTCCCGTTTTTGTCGGTCACAGAAATCAAACACAAATATACCGATTGCCCATTGCGTTCCAGCATGCGTGTCATCAAACGATAAATTTCTTTGAACAGCGCATACTCACAATAAAACGCACCGGGTGCAGCTTCTTCCTGCAGCTGCTCTTTGATAATGGATAAATCCACTTCATAGTCATTGCTTTCCGCAATAATCTGCTTGTACAATTCGACCAAATCTTCAGACAAGTTCAGCCCGAATTCCCGATAAAACGTTTCTTTTACTTTTTCATAATGACTGAGCGCCGACTGCTTGGCACCGGTATTGACCAAAGCATAAATCAGTTCCCGATGCAGTTCTTCATCATATGGCTCAATGGCTACTGCTTTCCGGCACACCGTAATAATCTCATAATAGCGCTTTGTATCCTGCAATAGCGCAATACATTTTTTCACCACGCGCAGATATTCTGCATGATAATACGCATGGGTAGACATCACCCACATCTCCGAGGATAGCTTCGGCAGAAAGTCACCGCCATAATATTCAATGGCATTGAGATAATACGAAGCCTTCTGCTCCGGGTTCTGCTCCTGCTCAGCAAGTGCACAATAAGTGCTGAACTGATCAATATCTATGATGCAGTCCACTTCCTCATTCCAGGCATAAATGCCGTGGTTGTAGCGAATCATCTCTTTGCCCGGCATACCGCCAAGCTCGTCCAGCATACTGCACAGGCGATGACGCAATGTTTTCAATGTATTGGCCGGATTATCAATGTCTTCGTCCGCCCACAAAATATCAATCAGCTCGTCCTGGGTAATCTGTTTGCCGCGATGGGTAAGCAGATAGGCAAGCACCATCCACAATTTGTTGGAACGATTGGATTGATAGTCGATTGCAGCACCACCCGGATAAGCAAGTGAAAAACCGCCAAGCATAGAAATCTGTAAAGGCTCTCCCATATCGTTCCCTCCTGTCTGCAATAGCATCTGTGCCTATAACCCCACATTAAATATACTTCTAATATTATAATAAATGAATTCACAGAAAAATACAATATTTTTCTGTTGTTTTTATCCAGTTTTTCCGATAAACAAAAGCAGACTGCCGCCTTTCTGCATGGCTTTCCCTTGACAGCGGCACAAATTCCTGCTACAATATATTTTGCTTTGGAGGGGTGTCCGAGCGGTTTAAGGAGGCGGTCTTGAAAACCGTTGAACTCTTGCCGGGTTCCGTGGGTTCGAATCCCACCCTCTCCGTTTTTGTTTCCCTTGGCAGTGCAGCATGTGGTGTTTTCAAAAATTTTTAAAAAAATTGCAAAAAACACTGGACATTCATCATGCACCGTGTTATAATGGCAAAGTTGGTACGAGGAGAGATGGCCGAGAGGCCGAAGGCGCTCCCCTGCTAAGGGAGTATGCGGGTCAAACTGCATCGTGGGTTCAAATCCCACTCTCTCCGTTTCATATGCGCCAGTAGCTCAGTTGGATAGAGTGTTTGGCTACGAACCAAAAGGTCAGGGGTTCGAATCCCTTCTGGCGCATCTAAGCAGTATTCCGAAAGGAATGCTGCTTTTTCTTTTGTCTTTTTCTATATTTTTTCACTGTTTTCTGTTACAATGGACATATTCCGCAAAAGAAAAGAGGAATTGTTATGTTATTACTTGCAGCAACCGATTTATACAAAACACACGGGCTGAAAACCGTGTTCGACCATATTTCGCTGAACATCGACTCCAATGATAAAATTGGGCTGCTTGGTGTCAACGGCACCGGTAAATCCACATTGCTGAAAATACTGGCAGGTGTTGCCCAGGCCGACAGTGGGGAAATCCAGACATCCAATCAGCTGGTGCTGGAATATTTGCCGCAGCATCCCGATTTTGATGAAAATGCCACCGTACTGCAGCAGATTTTTCGCGGTGAATCGGCATTTATGAAAGTGATGCGGGACTACGAACTGGCAGTGGAAGCTTTAGAGCAGAATCCTGCCGACGAAGCTTTAACACAGCACCTATTAGAGCTCAGCGCAGAAATGGACCGGCACAATGCATGGCAGCTGGAAAGCGAAGCAAAAGCCATTCTAAACAAACTGGGCATTCACAACTTTTCCGCGCGCATTGGCGACCTTTCC
>JAGARS010000103.1 GCA_017622155.1 Peptococcaceae bacterium | reverse complement strand
GCCCCAGGCTTGTACAGCCAGCGGTGTAGACTCTGTTACAATAGCCATGTACATCCCTGCGCTCAACCCTGCACCGCAGGCGCCCCAGAACCCGCAGGCTCCTCCCGGCACCGATTTGCCCCTGCTGTACATTTCCAACAGAGCTTTTGTGAGATCAATGTTTCCACCAGCATTTTTGTAGGCAGACAATAACGCTGCTCCTACCATGACATGATGCTCCGGTCCATGCATATGGCAAAACGGCATAGACATCATAGCTTCTAAAATTTCTACAGGATTTTTGCTATCCGTATGCAAACAATATGCAATGATGGCATCCATGCCGGATGTATGACATTCACTGCACACATAATGGTTATTCACGCACCTGGTTTTGCTCAACTCCTGTTTATGACAGATAGCACATTCCATCAGTACATCTTCCTGCAAATATTCTAACGGCGCTTTACAAATTAGACATTCCTCGTACATAATATTCCTCCAAAATTCATATTATCTATCATCCAACGCTTCTGTCACTGAAACAGCCTGATTCCACAGCATAAAACCTTGCAGATTGTTTATCTGCAAGGTTCATCGCTTTTCATATATTTCTGCTCAAACTGTTTTAATGCGGCCAGAGCATGATTATAATTGCGTAAATTGCGACAACTGGAGTCCGCCTGAAACATGGCCTGGTATTTTTCTGCATTTTGTTTAAGCTGTGCATACTTTTTCTGTATTTTCGTATCATTTTTTACCGGCATAGGCGTTCACCTACCCCCACAATACAGTGCGAAACATCAGCAGAATTTGAACGGATGTGATGATACATACACAAGCCGCTACAGTACAGCAAACACATAATAATTTATTTTTCCGCATACCAATGGTTTTATATTTTTTCCCAAACTGCACTGCCAATACGATAGCTGTAATACCAACTGCCAGCAGCACTGCAATCAAGCCCCATATGGTCTGAATCATTGCTGTCATCCCCTCTCCATGTTACATTCATCAGTATTCCGTTAAAACAACAGCACCGCGCAGGTGGCCAGCACAGCCCCCGCAGCAATACAATACCGCGCCAGTTGAAAATTGTCTCTACGCATAAATATAGAAATAATGGCTGCTGCAAATATGGCCACACCCATCAGCCGTGAAATAATGGTTTCTGCAATGGCAATTTGAAAAAATGCCGCCATCACCAGAAAGAACTGACATGCAAACATCAGCAGCGCCTTTTCCAGCGACTTGCCACCGTTTCTAAGTGCCGCCATCACACACAGTAAACTCCATAATACGATTCCTAATGTCACCAAAAATACAAAAGCCTCATCCTGCAAAGCAGCTTCAATACCTGACATAGAAAGCACCTCCTCGTTGTCTTTTTGACTATGTACATAAAATTTGACTTAACCTGTCATTTATTTAAGAAAACAGGGCTGTGAATCCAGTTCACAGCCCTTTGTGTTTGATTTGTCAACTGTTCAGTTGTGTTTGTTGTGTATATAATTATTGAAACAGTATACTATTATTTGAACTTTTTGTCCAGCCACAGCAGCGCTTTGAAGCTTAACAGACCCCAGATGATAAAGAACCCGTACGCCGCTACCGGATTGTCAAAGCCAAGATGCAGTGTCTTCTCACTGAGAAAGATTTTTTCCCAGTTTGGAATATCAGAATAATAGTATGACCCCGGACCAAAAGTACCGTCAATCAAACCGGCATTCTGCGATGCCAGATAGATCGCAATCACCAACGACACAGCACAGATGACAATTGCACAACGATTCATTACTTTTACGGTTTTTTCACGAGTTTTTTCTTTCATCTTCGGTCACTTCCCGTCTGCATACAAACTATTATGACAAAAACTTATTGTATTACAAAATCATGATTCAATAATATTCTACCTATTATCCCGTAGATTCATTAAATTGTAAAGATTTCAGGGATTGGGAAGAATACGCCGCTCAGCATAATCCAAGCTACTAACAGTGTCAGTACCAGGTTGAATGTCTGACCTACTACGTACAATGTCATTGGCTTACCACCCTGCATGTAGTATGCCATTTCTTTAAAGTTGGATTCAAGACCGATTGCGGTAAATGTTAAGCAGAAGCACCAGCCTTTAAAGTTGCTGAATGTTTTCAGAATTGCACTGTATGCTTCGTCGCCGAATGTTGGCATAATTACGAAGGAGAACAGTACGGACGCTGCAAAGAAGCCCAGGATAAATTTCGGGAATCTGTGCCAGATTTCAGCCGCGCCAACTTTTTCACGACAACCGTCTTCATTCTCTACATTCATAGCGAAGAAAATAGAGATTGCCAGAGCGATAAAGCCGATCAGAATGTTCTGAATCATTTTAACCAGAGCCGCTACCTGACCGCCTACCGGACCTAACGCTTCCCCTGCCAGTACTACAGCACCTGTGGAGTCTACAGTACCGCCAATCCACGCGCCGCCTACCAGTGGGTCCATACCTACGGCTTTGATACCGATTGGCATGAATACCATCATCAATACAGTAAACATCAGAGACAGACCGATTGCAAATGTCAAGTCGTTACGTTTTGCACCTGCTGCTGCCGCTGCCGCAATTGCTGCAGATACACCGCACACCGATGTTGCAGTTGCAATAACGATAACCATTGGTTTGGATACCATCTTCAAGAACTTTGTACCGAACAGCCACATGAAAATGATAACAACAGGTGTTACAAACCACGCAATTGCCAGACCGTAAATACCGAAGTTGGTAATGTTGGAGAATAATACTTCCGCACCCATTACTACCAGACCGGTTTTTACGTAGTACTCACTGATTAAAGCCGGTTTCAGCCATTCAGGAGTACCGATGGTATTACTTACAAGCAAACCTACTGCCAATGCCCAGAATGCATATTCCAAGTAGTTTTTCATGGTTGCCTGTGCAGATAAAATATACGCAATCCATGATAAGAAGAACAAGCCTGTAAATGCGATAGCAAATTTCTTTACATCATGCCCCATAAAGTACGCGCCCACACAGAAGAGCACCAACAGTACAACAAACGAGAATGCCAGCTGCATGAAATATTCGCCTGTCATAACAGATAAAATACTCGTACCATTGCCCCATGTAGAGAACTTAACAGCCTTAAACGTAAATGCTTCTGTTGTTACAGAGATAATACCTGCGAAAATAATGATAAAGCCCAGCCATATCGCCCACCAGTCCTCTTTCTTGTAAAGGTCGGACCATTGGAACTTATCGGCTACTACACATTCATCCTGAGGTGTAATGTTTTTGTTTTCGTTTGACATAGAGTAACCCCCTTACCTTTTCTGCATTTCAATATTTTTGGTTGTTATAGAGTATGATTAAATATAATCCTGAAAATACCTTGGTTTCAAGCCTGCCTCCTTTCTTAACAATTTGGCTGATTCAGGTGCCGTCCGATGTTATCACGCATCAACGGCTATTATATTTTTATATATTTTTATATACCCATTATTTTTTATTTTGAAACAATAATCACAAAGAAAATTTTATTTTTTATAATTATTTTTAATATCACACTGGAATTATATGATATTATTCAAAATTTGTCAAGACAAAATACACTTATTTTTTCTTACGGAAAAGAATATCATCGTAATTGTGCTGCAAAACTGTAATAAAAAACGTACATTTTCTATCAGATACATAATAAAAAATGTACGCATATAACTGTATTATTATATTTCATCTAGCTTTCGTTTCAGCACCATATAAGCTTCCCCTGCATCAGCAATATCCATCACGGCGCTTTCCATCGGACAAAAACCTGAATTGGTACGATTGCGAATAGCCGGCACCTGTTCATCATACGTTACTATAATCTCATATCGGTGCAGTACTTCCAGAGCTGGCCGGCTGATTACCTGTGCAAACACTTCTGTTACACCCAAAAGCACATACAGATAAGCCGCAGCTTTCCCCACTACCTTATCAGCAGCAGAAAAATTGTGCAGGTCCTGCCCATCCTCGTACCAGCCCATCAGCGGTGCAATACCGCGCTGTGTACTGGTATAGGCCGTTTCACCGTTCGATATCACACAGGTAAAGGGATTATCCATCAGCAGTTGTTTCGCATGTTCTATAGGACTCAGCATAACATCAGCCTTTCATCTTTTCAGCAAAGTCCTGCATTGCCTCAGAGATTTTAATATTCTGCGGACAAACCGCCTCACAGCTTCTGCATCCGATACATGCGTTCGGCCGTTTGTCTTCCGGAAATACGCTCAGTTTCATACCCTGCAAGAAGCCGCCGCCTGTAAAGATATGTTCATTGTAAATCTCAATCAGTGCCGGAATATTTAATTCCATCGGGCATTTTTCTGTACAGTATTTGCAAGATGTACACGGCAGCGCAATTTTTTGAATCATATCATCGGCAATCCCCAGCACTGTATTCCACTCAGCCTCATTCAGAGGCGCATCGGTCGAGAACGTTTCAATGTTTTCTTTCAGCTGTGTAAAATTACTCATACCGGACAGAATCATGGTCACTTCCGGAATAGACTGTAAAAATCTGAATGCCCAGCCAGGT
>JAGARS010000102.1 GCA_017622155.1 Peptococcaceae bacterium | reverse complement strand
TTGGCCTGCGGCCAACGGGACGCTGAGGACATCGTCCCCTACGATGGGTATATATTTTGTACGAAAAACGGCACTGCACATATTTGTGCAATGCCGTTAAATTGATTATAGGAATCAGATTGCTTATTCCGGTTTGTAGTTGCCTTTTAAGGATACGGTTTCGTTAAATACCAAATGTTCCGGTGTGGAGTATCTGCTGTCTACGCAGAAATATCCATTGCGCAGGAACTGGAATTTGTCACCTGCTTTGGCTTCTTTCATATCCGGTGTGGCTTTACATCCGGCTTTTACTACCAGAGAGTTCGGGTTCAGATATTCCATAAAATCGCCTTCGCCCTGTTCCGGCAGCAGCAGGAAATCCAGCATATGCACTTCTGCATCCAATGCAGTGGTAGCTTCTACCCAGTGCAGTGTGCCTTTTACTTTGCGGTTTGCATTTTCCATACCGCTTCTGGTGGTTGGGTCGTAGCTGCATTTCAGCTCAATGATATTGCCGGCTTCGTCTTTCACCACTTCGTCGCACTGAATAATATACGCATGTTTCAAACGTACTTCTTTACCCGGTTTCAGACGGAAGAATTTGTTGTTGGCTTCTTCTTTGAAGTCTTCCTGTTCGATGTAGATTTCTCTGCCGAACGGAATTTTATATGTGCCCAGCTCCGGTTTGTTTGGATTGATTTCTGCATCCAGATATTCAATCTGCCCTTCCGGATAGTTGGTAATGGTAATTTTCAGCGGATCCAGTACCACCATAGCACGGCGTGCGTTCATGTTCAGGTCTTCACGCAGGCAGTATTCCAGCATACCGAATTCTACACGGCTGTTGGATTTGGATACACCAATCATATCACAGAAATTGCGAATGGCTTCCGGTGTATAGCCGCGACGACGCATACCGGAAATGGTAGGCATACGCGGATCATCCCAGCCATCTACAATGCCTTCATCCACCAGTTTTTTCAGTTTGCGTTTGCTGGTGATGGTATTATTCAGCTCCAGACGCGCAAACTCATACTGATGCGGACGGCTTGGGAACTGTGCAAATTCAGCCAGGTTGTCCAGCACCCAGTCATACAATGGGCGATGGTCTTCAAATTCTAATGTGCATACCGAATGGCTAATCCCTTCGATGGCATCGCTGATTGGATGTGCAAAGTCATACATTGGATAAATGCACCATGCATCGCCTGTGCGATGATGATGTGCATGGGCAATACGATAAATGATTGGGTCACGCATATTGATATTTGGAGACGCCATGTCAATTTTAGCACGCAGCACTTTCGCACCGTCCGGGAATTCACCGTTTTTCATCGCTTCAAACAATGCCAGGTTTTCTTCCACACTGCGGTTGCGATATGGGCTTTCTTTGCCCGGTTCTGTCAGTGTGCCGCGATATTCGCGCATTTCTTCGGCTGTCAAATCACATACAAAAGCTTTGCCGTCTTTGATCAGCTGTACGGCACATTCATAGAATTTTGGGAAATAATCGGACGCATAGCGTTCTTCGCCCTCCCAGTGGAAGCCCAGCCATTCTACATCGGCTTTGATAGAATCTACGTATTCTGTATCTTCTTTCACCGGATTGGTATCATCAAAACGCAGGTTGCATTTGCCGTTGTTGCGCTCTGCCAGGCCAAAATTCAGGCAGATGGATTTGGCATGTCCCACATGCAGATAGCCGTTTGGTTCCGGCGGGAATCGGGTGTATATTTCTTTCGCTCCATTGGCGATATCTTCATCAATAATTGCTTGAACAAAGTTGGATGTGCTTGTAACGCTCACAATGTTCCCTCCCGTATATAAGTATTCATATTATTATAATACAATTACAGACTATCCTGCAACAAAAAATTGAGCTTTTTGTATTACAACCGGCCGTTTTTTCATAAATCAATCTTTATTACAATTTTCCTTTGCCACGCACACTATGCCCCATATCTACAATCACTACTTCCTGCCCGATTTTTTGTACGTTCTGCCACGGAATCGCAATGCTGTTTTTTTCTGACCAGTTTCCGGTAATCCCGTTGCGCCCGCCCAGATAAAGCTGTTCCAGTTTGCCTGTATGTTCATCAAAGGCAATCACCGGCTCATAAATAGCGCCCAGCCGCACACCATCAAAAAGATTTACCACATTTTTACCGGTCAGATTGCTAAGCCGTATCATATCATTCTGCAGTATAGGATTCTGCATAATACCGCCTCCTTTGTCCATCTAATACAGTTTACGCACAGCGTCTGTATTTATGACTTGATTCTCTGCTGAAAAAATTCTATAATAAATCAGAAATTTATTCAGAAAAGAGGCAATTATTCATGTTTCATATCGTATTAGTTGAGCCGGAAATTCCGGCAAATACAGGCAATATTTCTCGTACCTGCGCCATTACCGGGGCAGCTCTGCATCTGATTAAGCCTTTAGGCTTTTCCATTGATGACAAACATCTCAAACGCGCAGGGCTGGACTACTGGCACTTGTTAGATTTGCACATTTATGAAAATCTGGACGAGTTTCTGGCACAGCATGGCGATAAACGTCTGTTTCTGGCTACTACCAAGTCTGCAAAGCATTATGATGAAGTACAGTTTCAGGATGGCGACTTCATTGTATTCGGCAAAGAAACAGCAGGTCTTCCGCAGCGTATGCATGATTTGTATCCGGATACCCGCATTAAAATCCCGATGCTGGACAACGAAGCAGCGCGCTCATTAAATCTCTCCAACTCTGCAGCTATCATTTTGTACGAAGCACTGCGTCAGGTAGGATTTCTGGATTTGAAATAAAAAATTCACTTATGATGCATATATCACATCATTATGGTTGGATATGTTATATACTTTCATATGCAGGGTAAGTAGTATCAAGCAAGAAACACTGGTTTATGAAAGGAGATTCCACTCTATGATTCGTAAAATCATACAGATTGATGAAAGTAAGTGTAACGGATGCGGAGCCTGTGCGGCTGCGTGCCATGAAGGTGCCATCGGCATGGTGGATGGGATTGCGCGTTTACTGAAGGATGACTACTGTGATGGGCTGGGCGACTGCTTGCCTGCCTGTCCAATGGATGCCATTACATTCATAGAACGTGAAGCTGCTGCTTATGATATGAAAGCTGTGCTGGAGCGCCAGCATGCCAAAGCCGGTATATCCCTGAATTCTCAATTACGCCAATGGCCGGTACAAATTAAATTAGTTCCTGTGAATGCACCATATTTTCATGGAGCCGATTTACTGATTGCTGCCGACTGTACCGCCTATGCATATAGCAGATTTCATGAGGATTTTATCAAAAATCACGTAACTGTAATCGGCTGTACCAAGCTGGATAGTACCGATTATTCCCAGAAGTTTGCGGAGATTTTCCGGCAAAATGCAGTGCGCAGTGTTACTGTAGTGCGTATGGAGGTTCCTTGCTGTGGTGGTATGGAACATGCAGTGAAAACTGCAATCCAATCTAGCGGTAAAGATATTCCATGCAATGTTGTCACGATTTCAACAGATGGAAGGCTTCTTTCATAGACCGCTAATCAAATATTTATGAGAAATAATAAAGAGACAGGATACAAATTTTCTTTCCTCATTGGCTCTGGACATTTTCTCTATTGTTTACCTTTGTCAGACTTCCGTCTGCCACAGTATAAACAATATTCGTCAATGTCCATCCCAAAATCGAATTCGAAAATTGTATCACTGTCTCTTTTCGTTTTATCCAATCCTTACTGCAAGCGGTACATTTCCTCGATTTCATCATGCCCATGCAGCCCTGTATCTTCTCCAAGGATTTCATGTTGGATCCGGGTCAGATTCCACGTTTTA
>JAGARS010000101.1 GCA_017622155.1 Peptococcaceae bacterium | reverse complement strand
TTCTGCCATCTTAGCCTGTGTAAGCCAAAGGTTTTCATTGTATAATAAGATCTCAACCTTAACAGTGTTATTTTCTGCTTTGTAAAAAATAATTTCCTGTGTTTCATACAGTAAATTTACTTGCTTCTCTTCACCCATAACATATACGCCTCACAAACAATAGACTTATCGTTTCATATTTTATCACATTCCACCCTGCTCGTCCATATATTTTGGAAATATTATAAATATTCTGGAATAAATACCCTGTTGTACAATGTTAGCTAACACAAAAACACCCTTATCGTGTGATTTACACACAATAAGGGTGTCTCTTTTTTATTGGCTGTTCGTCTTACCCAACTACAATGTTGATCAGTTTATTTGGTACTACGATTACTTTTTTGATGTCTTTGCCGATTACTGCGTCGGCTACTTTTGGCAATGCCAGTGCTGCTTTTTCGGCTTCGGCATTGTCGGTATTCATTGGCAGAACGATTTTATCTTTCATTTTGCCGTTTACCTGCACCACTACGGTGGTTTCATCGGCTACCAGCGCTTTTTCATCCAGTGTTGGCCACTGCTGTTTGTGAACGCTTTCGGCATGACCCAGTTCAGCCCACATTTCTTCTGTTACATGTGGAATGAATGGAGCCAGCAGTAATACCAGTGTGTCTACTGCTTCTGCCATAACCGCTTTGTTGTAGTCCAGTTCTTTGTACTGATACATACCGTTTACCAGTTCCATGATGGCACTGATAGCGGTGTTGAAGTTGAATCTGGTACCTGCGTCGTCGGTTACGCGTTTGATGGTGGTATGAGTCAGACGGCGCATGTCTTTGTCTTTGCTGTTCAGTTCGCCAAATGTGCTGTAATCTACAACGCCTTCGGTGTTCTGTACATATTCATATACCAGACGCCATACGCGGTTGATGAAACGGTAGCAGCCTTCTACTGCGGAGTCGTTCCATTCCAGGTCGCGTTCCGGTGGAGCTGCGAACAGGATGAACAGACGGGCTGTATCGGCACCGAATTTGCCAATGATGGTTTCCGGGCTTACGATATTGCCTTTGGATTTGGACATTTTGCTGCCGTTCATCAGTACCATACCCTGTGTCAACAGGTTCTGGAACGGTTCATCTACGCTTACCAGGCCCATGTCGTACAGTACTTTGGTGAAGAAACGAGCATACAGCAAGTGCAGGATCGCATGTTCTACACCGCCGATATACTGGTCTACATTCATCCAGTGGTCTACTTTGTCTTTATCGAATGGCGCTTTGTCGTTCAGTGCGTCGGTATAACGCAGGAAATACCAGCTGGAGCACACGAAGGTATCCATGGTATCGGTTTCACGGCGCGCCGGTTTGCCGCAGATTGGGCAAGTGGTATTTACGAACTCGTCCATATATTTCAGTGGAGATTCGCCTGTCGGTTTGAAATCTACTTCCTGTGGCAGTAATACCGGCAGCTGATCTTCCGGTACAGGCACTGCACCGCAATGGTCGCAATAAATGATTGGGATTGGAGCACCCCAGAAACGCTGACGGGAAATCAGCCAGTCACGCAGACGGAAGTTTACTTTCAGCTCACCGTTACCTGCTTCGGCCAGATAATCCACAATTGCTTTTTTAGCGTCGGTGTTTTTCCTGCCGTTGAATTTGCCGGAGTTCACCATGATACCGCTTTCGGTATATGCTGCTTCCATATCTTCCAGGCGCAGTTCTTTATCTTCCGGCTGTACTACGATGGTAATCGGCAGGTCATATTTTTTCGCGAAGAAGAAATCGCGTTCGTCATGGGCAGGTACACCCATAACAGCACCGGTACCATATTCATAAATTACATAGTTCCCAATCAGAATCGGCACAGCTTCCCCGTTGGCAGGGTTGATGGCATGGGCACCAATATAGATACCTTTTTTCTCTAATTCGGTAGAGGAACGGTCCACTTCGCTCAGCTGCTGGACTTCTTTGATGAATGCATTTACATCTGCTTCGTATTCGGTACCTGCTACCAGTTTCTGTACCAGCGGATGTTCCGGTGCCAGCACCATGTAGCTTACACCGAATGTGGTATCCGGACGGGTGGTGAATACTTCTACTGTGTCACCGGTTTCCTGTACGGTGAAGCGCAGCAGGGCACCTTCACTGCGGCCAATCCAGTTTTCCTGCATGATACGCACTTTGTTTGGCCAGCCTTCCAGTTTGTCCAGGTCTTTCAGCAGACGATCTGCATAATCGGTAATTTTAAAGAACCACTGTTCCAGAGATTTTTTCTCAACTACGCTGTCGCAGCGTTCGCACTGCCCTTCTACTACCTGTTCGTTGGCCAGTACAGTCTGACAGCCTGGGCACCAGTTTACAGATGCACCTTTTTTGTATGCCAGCCCTTTGTTGTAGAACTGTAAGAACAGCCACTGGGTCCATTTGTAATAATCCGGCATACAGGTGGTCACTTCACGGTCCCAGTCGTAGCTCAGACCCATGGAGTGCAGCTGACGGTTCATATTTGCAATATTTTCGATGGTCCATTTTGCCGGCGGTGTGTTGTGTTTGATTGCTGCGTTTTCAGCAGGCAGACCAAAAGAGTCCCAGCCGATTGGGTGCAGCACATTGTAGCCGTGCATGGTTTTATAACGGGCAATTACATCACCGATGGAGTAATTGCGCACATGGCCCATGTGCAGATTGCCGGATGGATATGGAAACATCTCTAAACAATAATACTTTGGTTTGCTGTCGTCTTCAGTTACTTTGTAAGTCTTTTCTTCAGACCATTTTGTTTGCCATTTGCTTTCGATACTGGCAAAATCATAACGTTCATTCATGGTACTTCCCCCTACTATCATATGAAATTCATTATAGTACAAATACTTTTCACAAGTCAAATAAAAAAGGCGAAGGTCGGACACAATTCGCCTTTTTTGCAGAAATTTGCACCGTCACTATCCTTAAAAATCAAATACATCGTCCTGCTCGTAAATTTCTACTTCGGTAAAGCTGAGCTGTACCAGCCCTACCGACTCCGCATTGCCAAACATCATATGAAACTGATACGCATTTTCCCGTTCTTCATCGGCAAAGATTTCATCAGCCAGCCACCAGTCTGCATCGTCCGGATGCAGTTTGCTTGCCCAGCCGCCTTTAACACCTTTGAACTGCAGCAAAAGCTTTTTGCTCAAATCCCACTGCGGATACACTTCCATGGTCACTTCACGGGAATCAATGCCCCGTATCATACGCACTTCACTTTCTGCCAAATTCATATCCAGCAGTTTGCGAAGTGCAGGGCTTGCTGTTTTGCGCACCTGCTGCCGATTCTGCTTTGCTTTCGCCATTGCCTTTGACCATTCAAACTCCACACTGCTGCGGAATTGGCGAATCATATCCAGCAAATCGTCGTCCAGCTCCT
>JAGARS010000100.1 GCA_017622155.1 Peptococcaceae bacterium | reverse complement strand
GGTGCCCTTTCTATGGGTATGCCGGAGCCGGATCTGGTATCGGCTACGCTGCCAAAGCTTTCGGCAGAGCGCGTGGAGCTTTCTGCGCCGGATTTTGTACAGCAGTTTATCATTCCGCAGGGTCAGGTGCAGTCCTGGTATATTGATGTACCGGAGGATACCCGGCTTTTAGAAATTTCTTTTGCGGTGCAATCTGAAGCTGCGGGCGACTGGCCGGGGCATCGGATTGCTATGGGACGCTGCTGCATGTATGTGTACAGGCCTGATGGTACCTTGGCAGAAACCACCGGATATATTGGTGCAGCCTACGGTGCAGAGCAAAAAACCAAAGAAAGCAGTTTGTTTCGGTATCCGCAAGCCGGTACGTGGGAAGTGGTGATTGCTTCGGCTGACAATTTAAGTGTGTATCAGCACTTTGAAACCATTGGTATGCTGCATGTGACTGCAAAATAAAACGATAAAAGAAAATGAAAAAAATTTTGCCGGAACCGCCAGAAAAAAAGACAAACTGAAAAATATATGCTATAATACAAATAAGCGTGTCCATTTGCATATGCTTCTGCCAAAGAAGGGTAAAATGGATAAATAGAAACGGTATATATTTTAAGGAGGAACAACTATGGCATTGGTAACAACAACTGAAATGTTCAAAAAAGCATACGAAGGCGGGTATGCAGTAGGGGCATTTAATGTAAACAATATGGAGCTGATTCAGGGGATTACAGAAGCTGCTGGGGAATTGAACTCTCCACTGATTCTGCAGGTATCTGCCGGTGCAAGAAAATATGCAAATCACAATTATCTGGTGAAATTGGTGGAAGCGGCAATGCTGGAACAGAGCCATATTCCGATTGCACTGCATTTAGACCACGGTGCAGATTTTGAAATTTGTAAAGCTTGTATTGATGGCGGTTTTACATCTGTTATGATTGATGGTTCCCATCATTCTTTTGAGGACAACATTGCACTGACCAAAAAAGTGGTAGAATATGCACATGCTCATGGCGTAGTGGTAGAAGGGGAACTGGGCCAGCTGGCAGGGATTGAAGATGATGTCAATGTAAGTGCTGAAGATGCTAAATATACACAGCCGGAACAGGTAGAGGAATTTGTAAGCCGTACAGGTGTTGACTCTCTGGCCATTGCAATCGGTACCAGCCACGGTGCATTCAAATTCAAACCGGGTCAGAAACCAATGCTGCGTTTTGATATTCTGGAAGAAATCGAACGCCGCGTACCAAACTTCCCAATCGTACTGCATGGGGCTTCCAGCGTTTCTCAGGAATATGTAAGAATCATTCAGGCAAATGGCGGGAATCTGGCAGATGCTATCGGTATTCCGGAAGATATGCTGCGTCAGGCTGCAAAAAGTGCAGTATGCAAAATCAACATTGACTCCGACCTGCGTCTGGCTATGACAGCCGGTGTGCGTGAAGTGCTGGCCAACAAACCGGAAGCATTTGACCCGCGTGAATATCTGAAAGCCGGCAGAGCCAATGTAAAAGCTCTGGTAGCACACAAAATTCAGAATGTACTGGGCTCTGAAGGCAAAGCGCTGTAATATAGGCTCATAGTGCATACTCATAGGAGATGTAACAGCAATGAAACTGTTTTTAGATACTGCCAATCAGGCAGAGGTAGAAGCTGCAGTGAAAATGGGTGTCATTAGCGGTGTTACTACCAATCCGTCCCTGGTAGCCAAAGAAGGCGGCGACTATATTGAACGGGTGAAGTATTTTTGCGAGCTGGTAGGCGGCCCGATTAGTGTTGAGGTAATGGCTGCCGACACAGAAGGCATGCTTGCAGAAGCCCGTGAACTGGCAGCACTGCACGAAAATATTGTAATTAAGCTGCCAATTACGGCGGAAAGTTTAGCGGCGATTAAACAGCTGAAAGCAGAAGGGATTAAAACCAATGCGACATTGTGCTTTTCTGCCAATCAGGCAATTCTGGCGGCACGAGCAGGTGCCAGCTATGTAAGTCCTTTTGTAGGGCGTTTGAATGACGTTGGTATGGATGGCATGGGGCTCATTGCAGAAATCAAAGCCATTTTTGACAATTATGATATTGATACAGAAATCATTGTGGCAAGTGTGCGCAGCCCGCGTCAGGTAACCGATGCCGCAATGATCGGTGCAGATATTGCAACCATTCCGTTCAAAACACTGGAACAGATGGTGAGTCATCCGCAGACAGATTTGGGTATCGCCAAATTTGAATCGGATTGGGCAAAACGCAAATAACTCATGCGTCAGAATATAATAAGATATATGAAATGAAATACTGGAGGAATCAGTGATTATGGCAAGTCTTATGGATCGTAATTTGGTACTGGAATTTGCACGTGTAACAGAAGCAGCAGCGCTGAACTGTGCACAGTGGATTGGGAAAGGTGAAAAAAATCTGGCTGACGGTGCTGCGGTAGAAGCAATGCGCAAAATGTTTGACACCGTATCCATTGATGGCACCGTAGTAATCGGTGAAGGGGAAATGGATGAAGCGCCAATGCTGTACATTGGTGAAAAAGTAGGGAAAGGCGGCGTAGCGGTAGATATCGCTGTAGACCCGCTGGAAGGCACCAACTTGACAGCAAAAAATATGAACGGTGCTATCGCAGTTATGGCGATTGCAGCAAAAGGCGGCTTACTGCATGCTCCTGACATGTATATGGAAAAAATCGTAGTTGGGCCAAAAGCAAAAGGCGCTATCGATATCAACAAAACACCGGAAGAAAACATGGTAAATGTAGCGAAAGCACTGGGCAAAGACCCAAGCGAACTGACAATCGTAATGCTGGATCGTGAACGTCATCAGCACATTGTACAGGCGGCTCGCAAACTGGGCGCAAGATGCAAATTCATCTCCGATGGTGATGTATCTCCTGTAATCGCTACCAGCTTTGGTGCAGAAGGCGTTGATATGATGATGGGCACCGGCGGTGCACCGGAAGGTGTAATTGCAGCGGCTGCAATCAAATGCATGGGCGGCGATATGCAGGGTCGTCTGAAACCGGAAAATGAAGCAGAAGTACAGCGTGTACATGACATGGGCATTGCTGATGTAGATAAAGTGCTGACACTGGATGATCTGGTAAGCACCGATGATGTGTGCTTTATCGCTACCGGTGTTACCAATGGCGATATGCTGCGCGGTGTACGCTTCACCGACAAACATGCCATTACTCATACAGTAGTAATGCGTGGTGTGACCGGTACCGTACGTTTTATTGAAGCATATCATGATTATGACAAAAAACCTTCCTACGTTAAAGTAAAATAAGCTAAATTTTCGTCTCGCTGTGTTGTTTTGTATTTTCTTCGCCTTGCGTACTTTAAGTACGCGTCGCTCAAAAAATACAAAGCCGCCTTGCGACACAAAAATTTATCGTTATTTTACAGGAATGATTTTTACGTAGGGGACGCTGTCTCTAGCGTCCCGAAATATAATATATTTTCATCCCGCTGTGCGGTCTTTCGTGCAGCGGGATTCTTTGAAAGGTGGTGCTGGTTTGTCGTACAGACAGGAAGAACTGGAGCAGAAAACGATGGTGGAGCTGTATCGCATTGCCCGCGAGCTGGAGATTGCAGGCTATTCCAAGCTGCGCAAGGCAGAGCTGATTCACGAGATTCAGAAAAAATCGGTCATAAAAGACCGCGAAGGGCAGCTGTGGAGCAGCGGTATATTGGATATTATGGCTGAAGGCGGTTTTGGCTTTCTGCGCCCATCCGGCTACATTCCAAGCAACGATGATATTTATGTGTCACCGTCACAGATTCGCAAATTTGATTTGCGCAGCGGTGACAAGGTGGAAGGCTGGAGCCGCAAACCAAAAGAAAATGAACGTTATTTTGGGCTTTTGCGTGTAGAAAAGGTAAACGGCATGGCGCCGGAAACCTCTCCGGAACGCCTGCATTTTGAAGGGCTGACACCGGTGTATCCGCAGGAACGGTTGAAGCTGGAAACCACATCCGATGCGTATGCGATGCGCATTATTGATCTGGTGGCACCATTAGGAAAAGGGCAGCGCGGGCTCATTGTGGCACCGCCGAAAGCCGGTAAAACCGAGCTGATTAAACAGGTGGCCAACAGTATAGCGGAGAACAATCCCGAAGTAGAGATTCTGATTCTGCTGATTGATGAACGTCCGGAAGAAGTGACAGACATCGAACGCTCTGTAAAAGCGGAGGTCATCAGCTCTACGTTTGATGAGCCGCCGGAAAACCATGTGCGTGTGGCGGAAACAACACTGGAACGGGCAAAACGCATGGTAGAGCACAAAAAAGATGTGGTGGTGCTGCTGGATAGTATTACTCGTCTGGCGCGTGCGTACAATTTGGTAATGCCGCCAAGCGGAAGATTATTATCCGGCGGGGTAGACCCAAGTGCACTGCATCGCCCGAAACGATTCTTTGGTGCAGCGCGCAATGTGGAAGAGGGCGGCAGTCTGACCATTCTGGCTACTGCTTTGATAGAAACAGGAAGCCGCATGGATGAAGTCATCTTTGAAGAATTCAAAGGCACCGGCAATATGGAGCTGATACTGGATCGCAAGCTGGCAGAGCGCCGCATTTATCCGGCACTGGATATCAAACGCTCCGGTACCAGAAAAGAAGATTTGCTATTAAACGACAAAGAACTGACCACCGTGTGGCAGATGCGCAAAGCGTTCAGCAATCTGGATACAGCAGAAGCCACCGAGACATTGCTGGATGGCATGCAGCACAGCAGCACCAATGAAGAACTGTGTCGCAATTTCGGCAAACACCCGGCAAAAAATAAATAATACAAAGGCATTGCACAAATGTGTGCAGTGCCTTTTTGTGGCCACAAAGCGAAATATAAAAGTTAAAAAATGTATATTGCAAAAGAATTCGGTATATGCTATAATGTCTGCAGATAAATGCTGCGAAAGATGTCCTCTTGACATCAACAAGAAAACCCCCTTCGAGATAGTGCTAGTATCTCTTAGGGGGTTTTTCTTGGTTTTATAGTCTTGTACGAAATTGGGACGATAGACGGTTTAAATGTTACTTGAATATAAGAAGCGGTTTGAGGCGCTTATCCGTAATTGGGCAAGCGTCTCTTTTCTATGTATTTTTCATGTTTTTTCTTTATCGCTATTGACATTGTGGTAAATCATGCTATACTCAAAGTGTACTAATTGAACTAATACACCTAATACGGATAATACACGAGATAGCAAAAAGGAGGGTCTGCGGTGGAACAGCAGAATGTGTTGAACGAGCAGTCGCCGGAAGAGATGATGG
>JAGARS010000099.1 GCA_017622155.1 Peptococcaceae bacterium | reverse complement strand
TGCACCAGTTTATAACCGATATTGCCGGACTGTAAGTCAGGGAATACCAATACATTGGCTTTGCCTGCCACTTCGCTGCCCGGTGCTTTTTTGGCAGCCACAGAAGGAACTACTGCAGCATCCAGCTGCAGTTCGCCATCTACCAGCAAGTCAGGACGTTTTTCTTTAACCAGCGCCAATGCTTCTGTCACTTTATCTACATTGGCATGGGCAGCGGAGCCTTTGGTAGAGAAACTCAGCATTGCCACATTGGCTTCACCGCCAATCAGACTTTTCTTTGTTTCTGCACAGCTAATCGTAATATCAGCCAGCTGCTGGGCATCCGGATCCGGGTTTACTGCACAGTCGCCAAAAACAAACACACCATTGTCTCCATAGGTATCTTCCGGCAAAATCATTACGAAAGCACCAGATACTGTGTTGATGCCTTTCTTGGTTTTTACTGTATGCAGCGCTGCACGCAGCACATCGCCTGTGGTATTGTCGGCTCCGGCCAGCAAACCATCTGCCATGCCCTTCATCAGCATCAGATTGCCATAATACAATGGATTGCGCACTGTCTGCGCTGCCTTCTCCGGTGTCATGCCTTTATGTTTGCGTAATTCATAGAAAAACGCTGCAAACTCATCCAGATACGCACTGCTTGCAATATCTACCACAGCTACGCCATCTAATACAATGCCTTCTTTTTCTGCCAGTGCACGAATTTCAGCTTCATCTCCCAGCAAAATCGGATCTGCCAGCCCTTCCTTTGCTGCAATTACCGCACCTTGCATCGTACGCAGTTCGTTGCCTTCCGGCAGTACGATTTTTCTTTTATTTGCTTTTGCTTTTTCTTTAAATGTATCTAATAAACTCATAAGGAAAACCTCCTGCTTACAAACAGTCTTGTATTACAATACTATATTATAACGTTTCAACCAGTTTTACAACATCTTCTGCTATAGACAGTTCCTCGTTCGTTGGCACAACCCATACCTGCACACGAGCATCATCAGCATGAACAGCACATTCTTCTCCGCGTACAGTATTTTTTTCATTGTCGAGTCGAATGCCCAAAAACTCCATGCCCGCACAAATATCAGAACGAGATTCTATACTGTTTTCACCAATCCCGGCGGTAAATACAATGGCATCCACACCGTTCATCTCGGCAATATAACTTCCAATATATTTTTTGGCACGATGAATAAAAATATCTCTGGCCAGTTTCGCATCGGCATTGCCTTCCGCAATTGCATTTTCAATATCCCGCAAATCGCTTGACACTCCGGATACGCCCAGCAAACCGGATTCTTTATTTAAAATACGATCCATTTCAGCCGCATCGATTTGTTCCTGCTGCATTAAATACAATACCGCCGTAGCATCAATATCACCGCATCGAGTGCCCATAATCATCCCTTCATGCGGTGTAAAGCCCATAGATGTGTCCACCACTTTACCATTTTTAATGGCAGTAATACTGGAGCCATTCCCTAAATGACAAGTAATCAGTTTTAGTTCTTCCAATGGTCGTCCCATCAGTTCAGCTACACGATTTGCCACATATTTATGAGATGTGCCGTGTGCACCATAGCGGCGAATTTTATGTTTTTCCGCATGCTGCTTTGGCAAACCGTACGTATAGGCTTCCGGTGCCATTGTCTGATGAAAAGCTGTATCAAATACTGCAATCTGCGGTTTCCCAGGCATCATGACAGAACATGCATCAATCCCTTTCAAGTGCGCAGGATTATGCAGCGGCGCCATTGCACCATATTCACGTATTTTTTCATAAACATCTTCGGTAATGAGCATTGCTTTGTCAAATGAATCCCCACCCTGCACAATTCTGTGTCCGATGGCATCAATTTCATCCAAAGAATGCAAACCAACCGCTTCTGTCTCCAACAGGTCACTTAACGCTAATTCTACAGCAACCTCATGATTGGCTACATGCAAATCTCGACTTACTTTCATCCCGCCGGCTTTTAATGTAACGATACCCATAGGAAGCCCGATTTTTTCCACGGTTCCTTGTGCCATAACAGTATGATCTGTCATATTGCGCAATTGAAATTTTAACGAAGAACTGCCACTATTGATTACTAATACTTTCATTTTACGTTCCCCCAGTATTTATATAATATTGCCGCCCGGGTTTCCTGGCGGTTTATTTCGTTATTGATTTTGCATATATTGTCTTGCCTTCTCCTGCATAATTTGCTCATTTTGTTCCACACGTTTCTGTTTTTCCAGCAGATATCGTTTCTGATATTTTACTTTCGCATAATCACTGATTTTTTTGCAATACAGCACATTGGCCGGCCCGCCAATAGCACCTACTATCGGAAGTCCCTGAATAAACTTGATGCACACCATATCTGCTGCAAAACTATCCGCCGTATTACGCATTTGTAAATCAATATCATATCCTATCGGTGTACCATCAACAAAGAAACCAATCAGTTTATCCACTTCATCATTGCGTTCTGTTTTCAATTCATCGGCTGCCAATGCTGCTTCAATCAGTTTTAAAATAAAATATTGCTCATTCTCTTCTCGATAATCATACCCATAGCTCAAAGAAATTTCATATACACTTTTCAGCACAACTCCGATAAATACCGGAATATCCGGCAGACCTACACCCAAAAGGCCAAGACCTGTACCTTCCACTGCTGTGATACCCATATTTTTCAGATTGCCTTTGCTTGCCAGTTTATTAATGCCTTTCAAGCTTTTCTTTTTGTTCAGTTTTTCAAAAGAAGCATCATACACCTCATGTTCCAACATCAATTGATCCCGGTCATAGGTTTTTTCGATGATTCCATTTCCCTTTTCAAAAATAGTTTTAAACCCCATATAAAATGCCTGCTGCAATTTGCTGTACAGTTCCTGCGGAATTTTATCCTCCACTTTGTCCGTCAGCGGCTTCATAAATGTACCGCCCGGTTTCTGCATCAACTTCTCTTCCTGTTTCAGCAGTTTTTTTAAATTTTTTTCAATCACTTTATCCATAACATCGCTCCATTCAATCATAATACATAATTGTGTCATTTAACCAAAGCAGCATATACTATTTCTAAAATAAAATAACTCTTTTGATTTATAGTATACTCTATTTTTCTCTATACTTCCACAAATTTTCGTCATTTTCCTT
>JAGARS010000098.1 GCA_017622155.1 Peptococcaceae bacterium | reverse complement strand
TTGTGTGATGCCGGTAAGTTCTCCTGTTAGAACTCATTCTGTGCGTTCTCAGGACTATTCTTCGGTTTTAGTGTTATTATATGATGCTGTTGGTTTATACATGTTTTTTATTTTTACTGATAACCGTTTTCTCTGAGTTTTGCTGCATACCACTGCACAAAATCACTTTCCACTACCATGAAAGCTGCCTGGCCTGTAGCCAGCACATCTTCGCGCTGATTGGATATGGTGCAGGTGCAAAATACCATACGGCTTCCATCTTTTACGACTTTAGCTTCCGCTTTCAGCACATCGCCCTTTCCTGCACTTTTCAGATAGTTTACATTGATAGAAGTGGTAACACCTGTTTTATTTTTTGTCAGCAGTGCTTCACCCATTGCTGCATCCATCAATCCTGCAAATACGCCGCCATGCACAATGCCGCCACTGTTATAGTGCATTTTGGAAATTGGAATTTCCAGTTCGGCAAAGCCATCGCCCAATGCAGAGATATAAATATCATCTGTGTCGTAAAATGCATTGTGTTCTTCAAAATCTAAAATGTAGCCAAATAAGTGGCATGGTAAATCTCTGTTTTCTACTTCGCGAAACATAGACATAATCTGTTCCTCCTAGTTTATTGTCTTGCTCATTGTACCATATCCATTTATGTTTTTCCAGTATATCATAATAAATTCCGGTAATACTATAATCGACAAAGGAGTGTGATATACATGAACAGCATCGATCATATGAATCGAAATATGGGCACTTGGGGATTTTTGCGCACCGGCTGGTGGGTTGTGCATATTTCTGCGATTTTATTATTATTCTGGCTAGGTATGTGGTTTGGTTCTGCATATTGATATGGCATTTCCAACAAAAACACAAAAAGATGGGCTTCCGCTGTTGTGGAGTGCCCATCTTTATTTTTCCATCTGACTGTTCAATTATTCAGCATCGACTGTCGGTTCTTCCGCAATATTGCGGCGTTCCGGTTTGTCTTTGCCATATACAATAATCCGCTCGGTATTTTCTACTGCAGCTGCAATCAATGCCGGCAAATCCAGTTTTTCTTCTTCTTTTTCACAGGCATCTACTTTCGGACGTGTTTTTGGTTCTTTTGGTACAAATACTGTACAGCAATCTTCATATGGCAGAATGGACGTCTCGTAAGTATCAATTTTCTGCGCAATCTGAATAATTTCTTCTTTTTCCCTGGTGATGCATGGACGCAGAATCGGCATAGTTGCTACATCATTGATGGCATAAATACTTTCCATTGTCTGGCTTGCCACCTGGCCCAGATTATCCCCTGTAAAAATCGCCAGGCAATCACGCTGACGGGCAATTTCTTCGGCGATGCGCACCATAATGCGGCGCATAATCGGAATGCGCATATTGTCGTGACAATAATGGGCAATTTCTTCCTGAATTTTGGTAAACGGCACCATATGCACAACTACACGATTAGAATATTTGGCCATGCGTTTTGCCAGTTCTAATACTTTTTCTTTGGCCTGCTCGCTGGTATACGGATAGCTGTGGAAATGCACAGCCTCTACTGTTACACCGCGTTTCATGGCAAGCCATCCTGCTACAGGGCTGTCAATCCCGCCGGACAACAGTACAACACCGCGACCGCTGCTTCCCACCGGAAGTCCGCGTAAACCTTCGAAACTTCGTGTGTAAATATAGGTGCCTTCCGGACGAATTTCCAGCAGTAAATCCACATCATAATTGTGCAAATCTGCTTTCAAACCCGGAATATTTTTCAGCATATGTGCTGCAATAATCTGTTGCATTTCCGGAGATTTGATTGGGAATTTCTTTTCAGCACGTTTTACAGTGACACGAAATTTGCATGTATCCAAGCCCATAGACTGCATGGCACCGCGCAGTTCTTCCAGTGCGGTAGCCTTGATATCTTCCAGCTCCAGGCCAGTTTTGCGTGCCGGGCTATATGATGTAATCCCGAAAATATGGTTGAGAGAATCATAAAAGTCTTCCGGCGCTCTGCCATCCAGCAGCAGATACAATCTGCCCATTTCTTTTTCAATAACCGGATTAAAATCCAAATCCGTTTTAATCTGCTCTTTGATATTATGCACTAAGCGATTCAAAAAATCTTTCTGGTTTTTGCCTTTTAAAGCAATTTCCCCATATCGAATCATGATATGATTGTACATCACAAACACTCCTGTTTATTCTGCGGATTTTTTATAACTTTTGCTGCTTTTTTTGCCATCTCGCGCATAGGTTTTATTTTTCCCTGCTTTGTTGGCATAGTCTTTATTTTTTACAGCATCTTTTTTGATACTGTCTTTTTTATAACCATCTTTTTTGTATCCGTCTTTTTTATAGCCGTCTTTCTTGTAATTGTCTTTTTTATATCCTTCGTTTTTGTGGCCTTCTTTTCTGCGTTCATCACCATCTTTGTGATAACGTCCGCCATCACCTCTGCGGCCACCGCCATAACCGCCACGGCCTTTGCCGGATGGTTTGCGTTCTTCTGTACGACGTACATAAATCGGGCGTTCTGCACTCAGTTTGATTTCATTCACTGCGGCTTCGTGGCCTGTATCACCGGCCATCAGCTCCAATACAGCGGCCAATGCATCTACGGCATCAAACTCATGAATCAAGTCGTTGGCCAGTTCCTGATAATTTAACACATTGCCGGCATTCACTGCATCACGCACAGCATCCTGCAGCAATTCCTGACGTCTGCGTCTGCTGTCGGAAGCGGACGGCAATCTGGTTTTATCAATTTTACGCTGAATAGTTTTTTCAATGGTTTTCAAATGCGGCAGTTCTCTCGGCTCCACAAATGTCAGCGCAATCCCTTCTTTACCGGCACGACCGGTACGGCCAATACGATGTACATAGCTGTCAATTTCCTGCGGCAGGTCAAAATTGAATACGTGAGTAACCCCCGTAATGTCCAGACCGCGAGCGGCTACATCGGTAGCTACTAAAATATTAATCTGTCCATTGCGGAATTTGTTCATAACAATATCACGATGACGCTGGGTCAAGTCCCCATGCAGACCTTCTGCCTGATAGCCAAGTTTCTGCAAGGCTTCTGTTAATTCATCTACACGGCGTTTTGTACGGCCAAATACCATGGCCAGTTCCGGATTGTGAATATCCAGCAAACGACACAGCATTTTAAATTTGTCGTGTTCTTTTACTTCGAAATACTGCTGCTCGATGGTCGGTACAGTCAGTTCCTGCGCTTCTACTTTTACCAGTACAGGATCTTTCATAAATTTATTTGCAATGGCTTTGATTTCGTCTTTCATAGTTGCAGAGAACATCATGGTATGACGTTCTTCCGGACAAGCACTTAGAATGGTTTCAATGTCTTCCAAAAAGCCCATGTTCAGCATTTCATCAGCTTCGTCCAGTACAACACGTTTCAGATTGTCCAAACGAATGGTTTTGCGATTCATATGGTCCATCAAACGGCCCGGTGTTGCCACTACAATCTGCGGACGCGCTTTCAGTTCGCGAATCTGGCGATTGATATCCTGTCCGCCATATACTGCTACAGAACGTACATTCAAATAACGGCTCAGTTTTTTCACTTCTTTTTCTACCTGAATACACAGTTCTCTGGTCGGTGTCAGAATCAGCACCTGCAGTACAGGATCTTCTGTCACCATCTGTAAAAACGGAATGGAGAAAGCTGCTGTTTTGCCGGTACCGGTCTGCGCCTGCCCAATTACATCCTGCCCGGTCAGAGCTACCGGGATAGCCTGTTCCTGAATTGGTGTTGCCTCTTCAAATCCCATATCTAAAACAGCTTTTAGGATTTCATCTTTTAAATCTAATTCAAAAAAACGTAACATCAAATACCTCTTTCTTTTCACTTTTATATTTCAAACTGAAACAGAGCAAGCCTGTATCGTCAAGCATTTACTGCTTACAAACTGTTTCAAGTTTCAATCAAAACATCAATCGTTCACGGTGAATATATATATTCTGCAATATGGCAATCCCGACCAGATTGGTTAATGTGGAACTGCCCCCATAGCTGACAAACGGCAGCGGTATTCCGGTTACCGGCATCAGCCCCATAGTCATTCCGGCATTTTCAAGGATATGAAACAG
>JAGARS010000010.1 GCA_017622155.1 Peptococcaceae bacterium | reverse complement strand
TGATAAGATTTAGAAGTTGCGTAAGACATGCGATGAAACGGGAGATTGCTAGCGGCGGCGACACGCCAGACACCGTGTGCTAGGTAACTTTCGTGGAGAATGTCCGTTAATCGGGCGCGAAGGAGGGAAAAACATGGCAAAACAGAAAATCAGAATTCGTTTGAAAGCATTCGATCACAAATTATTAGATCAGTCTGCTCAGAAAATCGTTGAAACTGCGAAAAAAACAGGAGCCAATGTATCCGGTCCGGTTCCACTGCCGACCGAAAAAAATGTGTTTACAATTTTGAGATCTCCTCATGTAAACAAAGACTCCCGTGAACAGTTCGAAATGAGAACACATAAACGTCTGATTGATATCTTTGATCACAATCAGAAAACTGTTGAAGCTCTGATGCGTTTGGACTTACCGTCCGGCGTTGAAATCGAAATCAAATTATAATCGTTTGTAAAGCTTAAGGAGGTGGCAAGATGAAAGCTATTTTAGGTAAGAAAATTGGTATGACTCAGATCTTTTCTCCAGAAGGCAAAGCAATTCCTGTAACAGTAATCGAAGCAGGTCCTTGCACAGTCATCCAGACAAAAACTACTGATAATGATGGCTATGAAGCCATTCAGGTTGGTTTTGATGAAATTAAAGAAGTGCGTGCAAACAAACCTCAGAAAGGTCATTATGCAAAAGCACAGGCAAAACCAATGAGATATTTAAGAGAATTCCGCGTTGATAACGCTGGCGAATATCAGCTGGGTCAGGTGATCAAAGCTGATGTATTCGAAGCTGGGGACATTGTTGATGCTACAGGTATCAGCAAAGGTAAAGGCTTCCAGGGTAGCATCAAACGTTGCGGCCAGTCTAGAGGGCCTATGGCTCACGGTTCCAAATACCACCGTCGTTCCGGTTCTCTGGGTGCGTTAGGTCCAAACCACGTATTCAAAGGCCGTCAGCTGCCAGGTCGTATGGGTGGTCTGAAAGTGACTGTTCAGAATCTGGAAATTGTTAAAGTTGATGCTGAACGCAACTTGCTGTTAGTAAAAGGTTCCGTACCTGGTCCTAACAAATCTATGATTACAATCAAAACTGCTGTAAAAGCGAAGTAATAACTGTCGCAAGAAAGGAGGAAACTACAAATGCCAAAAGTAGCTTTATTAAATGTAGAAGGCGCACAGGTTGGTGAAATCGAACTGAACGATGCAGTGTTCGGCGTTGAACCAAACGAAAGCGTTGTACATGAAGCTGTTGTATTGCAGATGGCTAGCTGGCGCCAGGGCACTCACTGCACCAAATCCAGAGGAGAAGTGAGAGGCGGCGGCCGCAAACCATGGAGACAGAAAGGGACTGGTCGTGCTCGTGTAGGTACAAGCCGTTCTCCACTGTGGCGTGGCGGTGCTATTACATTTGGTCCTAAACCAAGAAACTATAGCTTCACCATTCCAAAGAAAAAAAGACGTCTCGCTCTGAAATCTGTACTTTCCAGTAAAGTTGCAGAAAACGAAATTATTGTACTGGATGCACTGAACTTTGACGCACCAAAAACAAAAGAAATGGTAAAAGTTCTGGATGCATTAAAAGTTGATAAAAAAGCATTAGTTGTTACCGCAGAAGTGGATGAAAATGTAACAAAATCCGCTCGTAATATCGAAGGGGTTACACCGGTTGCTGCAGCATCCATTAATGTATATGATTTATTAACTCACAACAAGCTGATCATCACTAAAGATGCAATCGCTAAAGTTGAGGAGGTGCTGGCATAATGGAAGCACGTGATATCATTATCAGACCAGTTGTAACTGAAAAATCCATCGGTCTGATGGAAAACAACAAATATGTTTTCAAAGTTGCTTTGAGCGCTAACAAAATCGAAATCAAAAAAGCTGTTGAAGAAATCTTCAAAGTAAAAGTAGTAGATGTAAACACTGTTCGCGTTAAAGGCAAAGAAAAACGCATGGGCCGTTCCGTTGGTAGAACTTCCGACTACAAAAAAGCTATCGTTCAGTTAGCTGAAGGCGACAGCATTGAAATTTTTGAAGGCCTGTAATTTGAAATAATCCTGAACAACCCAGAAGGAGGGAACTGCAATGGCAGTAAAAAGTTTTAAGCCTACTTCTCCTGGTAGACGTCAGATGACCGTTTCTACATTTGAAGAAATCACTGCAAGCAAACCTGAAAAATCTCTGCTGGCTCCTGCGAAAAAACACGCTGGTAGAAATGCACAGGGCTGCATCACAGTTCGTCATCATGGCGGCGGTCACAAAAGACAGTACCGGGTAATTGACTTTAAACGTAATAAAGACAATATTCCAGCTAGAGTAGCTACTATTGAATACGATCCAAACCGCTCTGCACGTATTGCTCTGTTAAACTATGTTGACGGTGAAAAAAGATACATCATCGCTCCAAATGGTTTGAAAGTTGGCGACGTAGTGGTATCCGGTCCGGAATCCGATATCAAAACAGGTAACTGCTTACCAATCGCAAACATTCCAGTTGGTACAATCGTACACAATGTTGAATTAAAACCAGAAAAAGGTGCTCAGTTATGCCGTGCTGCTGGTGCTTCTGCACAGCTGATGGCTAAAGAAGGCAAATATGCTCAGCTGAGACTGCCATCCGGTGAAGTAAGAATGGTTCTGACAACTTGCCGTGCTACAATCGGTCAGGTTGGTAACCTGGAACATGAAATCATCAACATCGGTAAAGCTGGTCGTACCCGTTGGATGGGCGTTAGACCTACCGTACGCGGTTCTGTAATGAACCCTAACGATCACCCACATGGTGGTGGTGAAGGTCGTGCTCCTGTTGGTCGCAAGTGTCCGGTTAGCCCTTGGGGTAAATCTGCTCACGGCGGCAACACTCGTAAGAAAAATAACGTAAACGACAAATTCATTGTTAAATCACGCAAGAAAAAATAATTAGCTTGCGCGAAGGGAGGCAAATATCCTCATGAGTAGATCATTGAAAAAAGGACCTTTCGTTGAAGAGAAATTGTACAACAGAATCGTGGCTATGAATGAATCTGGTGACAAAAAAGTTATCAAAACATGGTCTCGTAGTTCTACAATCTTCCCAGAATTCATCGGTCATACAATTGCTGTTCATGATGGTCGTAAACATGTTCCTGTTTATGTAACTGAAGATATGGTTGGTCATAAACTGGGCGAATTTGCGCCAACACGTACTTATAAAGGCCACGGTGATACCGAACGGTCGACTTCCTTGAGATAGAGATAAGAGAGGGGGTTTCGCAATGGAAGCGAAAGCTGTCGCTAAATTCGTGAGAATTTCTCCAAGAAAAGCACGCCAGGTTGTTGACCTGATTCGTGGCAAAAGCGTTGGAGAAGCATATGCGATTCTGAAATTTACACCGCACAAAGGTGCTGACTTAGTTTTAAATGTATTAAAATCTGCTGTAGCAAATGCTGAACACAACTACAACATGAATGTTGATAATCTGTATGTAAGCACTGCTTATGTTGATCAGGGTGCAACCTTAAAAAGATTCAAACCTAGAGCAATGGGCAGAGCGGATGGTATCCGTAAAAGAACAAGCCACATTACCGTAATGGTAAAAGAAAGATAAGGAGGGAATACTCAGTGGGTCAAAAAGTAAGTCCTAAAGGAATGCGTATTGGCGTCATTAAAGACTGGGACGCTAGATGGTATGCTGATAAAAATTATGAAGAACTCCTCCACGAAGATTTGAAAGTTCGTAAATATGTAAAAACCAAATTATTCGAAAGCGGCGTTTCTGATATTATCACTGAAAGAACTGGTAACACCAAACTGAGAGTGACAATTCATACAGCAAAACCTGGTATCGTAATCGGTGCTAAAGGTTCTGAAATCGAAAAACTGCGCAAAGAACTGGAAGCGATGACTGGCAAACAGGTAAACATCAACATCCAGGAAGTAAAAAAACCAGAAGCAGATGCTCAGCTGGTTGCTGAAGCTACAGCTGCACAGCTGGTAAGACGTGTAGCGTTCCGCAGAGCTATGAAACAGGCTGTAGGCCGTGCACTGAAATCCGGTGCTGAAGGTGTTAAAATTGCGCTGTCCGGTCGTCTGGCTGGTGCTGATATCGCTCGTACAGAATGGTACAGCGAAGGTAAAGTGCCACTGCACACACTGCGTGCTGACATCGACTATGGTTTTGCAGAAGCAGATACAACTTATGGTAAAATCGGCGTAAAAGTTTGGATTTATAAAGGGGAAGTTCTTCCTGGAGCTAAAAATGCTCAGAATAAGGAAGGAGGCAACTAATCATGTTGGTGCCAAAAAGAGTAAAATGGCGTAGACCACATCGTGCAAGCTTGAAAGGTGATGCACATAAAGGTACAAAAGTAACATACGGTGAATATGGTTTGCAGGCACTGGAAGGTGCTTGGATTACCAACCGTCAGATTGAAGCTGCCCGTATTGCGATGACTCGTTACATCAAACGTGGTGGTAAAGTATGGATTAAAATTTTCCCAGACAGACCTGTAACAGCAAAACCTGCTGAAGTACGTATGGGTTCCGGGAAAGGTGCTCCTGATTACTGGGTAGCAGTAGTAAAACCAGGTAGAGTAATGTTCGAACTGTCTGGTGTTCCTGAAGAAGTAGCTAGAGAAGCTATGCGTTTAGCAATGCACAAACTGCCTGTTAAATGCAAATTCGTTAAAAAAGAAGGCGGTGACGTAAATGAAGGTTAATGTACTGAGAGACTTAAGCACAGCTGAATTAGAAAAGAAAGTTGTAGATCTCAAAGAAGAACTGTTTAATTTGCGTTTCCAGATGGCTACAGGCCAGTTAGAAAACCCAATGAAAATCAAAGAAATCCGTAAAGACATTGCAAAAGCAAAAACAATCTTACGGGAACGTGAAATTAAAGAACAGGCCTAGGCTCGAGTGAGGAGGTTACAACGTGGAAAGAGGAAATCGTAAAGTACGCTACGGTGTTGTAGTAAGCGATAAAATGGACAAAACAGTAACTGTTTCTGTCGAAAACCATTTCCGTCATCCTCTGTACGGCAAAATCACAGCCATGACTAAAAAATATAAAGCTCATGACGAAGAAAATGCCTGCAAAGTAGGAGATAAAGTAAAAATTATGGAAACACGTCCACTGAGTAAAGATAAAAGATGGCGTGTTGTTGAAATTACTGAAAAGGCTACAATCGTTTAAGTTGTGTAGTTTTTTCACAACGAGATGTTGCCGGAAGGAGGTAACCTGAGATGATTCAACAAGAAACCAGACTGAAAGTCGGTGACAATACTGGTGCTAAAGAATTACTGTGCATTCGTGTACTGGGTGGCACAGGCCGTCGTTATGCATCTGTAGGTGATATTATCATTGCTGCTGTTAAAGAAGCAACACCTGGTGGCGTTGTCAAGAAAGGTGATGTAGTTAAAGCAGTAGTTGTTAGAACAAAAGAATCTGTTCGTAGACCAGATGGTTCTTACATTCGCTTTAGCGAAAATGCAGCGGTTATCATTAAAGATGATAAGAGCCCAAGAGGAACTCGTATCTTCGGGCCAGTAGCTAGAGAACTGCGCGATAAAGATTTTATGAAAATCGTTTCTCTGGCTCCAGAAGTGCTGTAATAAGTAGCCTTGGAGGTGAATAAAGTGGCGAAAATGAACGTTAAAAAAGGCGATGAAGTTATCGTAATCGCTGGTAAAGATAAAGGTAAAACTGGTAAAGTGGTTCAGGTAATCCCAAGCCAGGATAAAGTAGTTGTGGAAGGCGTTGCAATCGTAAAACGTCACACCAAACCAACTCAGAAAATGCCACAGGGTGGTATTATTGAAAAAGAAGCTGCTATTCACGTTTCTAACGTAATGCCTTTCTGCAGCACATGCAAAAAAGGTGTAAGAGTAGCACACACCATCGAGAATGGTACAAAAACTCGTGTTTGCCGTAAATGTGGTAAAGCACTTTAATTGATAGTCTTGATGGAAAGGAGGCTATATTGAAATGGCTAGTAGATTAAAAGAAAAATATCTGAATGAAGTAGTACCTGGTTTACAGGAACAGTTCAAATATACAAACGTAATGGCTATTCCAAAACTGGATAAGGTTGTTATCAATATTGGTCTGGGTGAAGTAACTCAGAATCCAAAAGCATTAGATGCAGCAATCAACGACCTGACTCTGATTACAGGTCAGAAACCTGTTGTAACAAAAGCAAAAAAATCTATCGCTGGTTTCAAACTGAGAGAAGGTATGCCAGTTGGTGTTAAAGTAACACTGCGTGGCGACCGCATGTATGAATTCGTAGATAGACTGGTGAGCGTTGCTCTGCCACGTGTTCGTGACTTTAGAGGGGTTTCTCCAAAATCCTTCGATGGTAGAGGGAACTACAGCCTGGGCTTAAAAGAACAGCTGATCTTCCCTGAAATCGAATATGATAAAATTGACAAAATCAGAGGTATGGAAATCGTATTTGCAACAACAGCAAAAACCGATGAAGAAGGCAGAGCTCTGCTGAAACTTCTGGGTATGCCATTCGCAAGTTAATTGGTTAGGAGGAAATCCTGTGGCAAAAACATCCATGAAAGTGCGTAAAGCACCTAAATACAAAGTACGTGAAGTAAATAGATGTAAAGTTTGCGGACGTCCACACGCTTATATGCGTAAATTTGGCTTGTGCCGTGTATGTTTCCGTGAATTAGCTTATCAAGGCCAGCTGCCTGGTGTAACAAAATCCAGTTGGTAAACCTGAGTATGGAAGGGGGTCGCTGTAAATGGTAATGACAGATCCAATTGCAGATTTTTTAACAAGAATTCGTAATGCAAATATGGTTATGCACGAGAAAGTAGAAATTCCTGCATCCAAAACCAAAATTGCTTTAGCGGAAATCCTGAAAAACGAAGGTTTTATCAAGGATTATGAGCAGATTGAAGATGGAAAACAGGGTGTTATCCGTGTATACTTAAAATATGGTCCTAATCGTGAAAAAGTTATTTCCGGCTTGAAACGCATTAGTAAACCAGGTCTGAAAGTATATTGCAAAAAAGACGAGATTCCAAAAGTATTAGGTGGTTTAGGGATTGCTATTATCTCTACATCTAAAGGAATCATGACAGATAAAGAAGCTCGCAAACTTGGTTTGGGTGGCGAAGTTATCTGCTACGTATGGTAAGATAAAAACTTGGTAGTTCAGGAGGTGCAGAAATGTCCCGAATTGGTAAACTTCCTATTAGCATTGTTGACGGCGTTGAAGTTACAATCGCTGAAGGTAATTATGTAACTGTAAAAGGTCCAAAAGGCCAGTTAGAAAAACAATTACATCCTGATATGATCCTGGAACAGGAAAACGGCCAGGTTAAAGTTATTTGCCCAGATGATAGCAAAAATGCACTGTGGGGCTTAACCCGTACACTGTTAAACAATATGGTAGTTGGTGTAACTCAGGGTTATTCCAAAAACCTGGAACTGGTTGGTGTAGGTTACAGAGCACAGCTGCAGGGTAAAAAACTGGTTCTGCAGGTTGGTAAATCCCATCCAGTAGAATTTGAACCTGAAGATGGAATGGAAATTGAAGTTCCAGCTCCAACCCAGATCGTAGTTAAGGGTATTGATAAAGAAAAAGTTGGCAGCCTGGCAGCAAATATCCGTGCTGTTCGTGAACCAGAACCATACAAAGGTAAAGGTATCCGCTATGCAGGCGAAGTTGTTAAATTGAAAGCTGGTAAATCTGGCGGTAAATAATAGCCGTTTCTCTAGTTAGAGAGCCAGCTCCAATGAAAGGTGTGAATAAGCGTGATTAAACAGACTCCTAAAAAGAGCATCCGTATGAAAAAACATTGGAGAAGCAGAAACAAGATTAAGGGGACTCCAGAAAGACCACGTTTAGCAGTATTCAGAAGTACACAGCATATCTATGCACAGATTATCGACGATACAGTTGGTAAAACTCTGGTTGCAGCTTCCACACTGGAAGTAAAAGTAGATGGTACTAAAACAGATGCTGCTAGAGCAGTTGGTGCCGCTGTAGCAAAAAAAGCTCTGGAAAACGGCATCGAAAAAGTTGTATTTGACCGCGGGGGCAACCTGTATCATGGCCGTATCCAGGCTCTGGCTGAAGGAGCTAGAGAGGCCGGTCTTGACTTCTAATCAATGACGGAGGAGGGAAAGATAGTGGCAAGAATAGATGCTAACAACTATGAATTAAAAGAAAAAGTTGTACAGATCAACCGTGTAGCGAAAACCGTTAAAGGTGGTCGCCGTATGAGCTTCAGTGCTCTGGTTGTTGTTGGTAATGAAAACGGTATTGTTGGCGTTGGTATGGGTAAAGCAAACGAAGTACCAGAAGCAATCCGTAAAGGCATTGAAGATGCAAAGAAAAATCTGATTGAAGTACCAGTAGTAAATGGTACTATTCCACACGAATTGGTTGGTCGTTATGGCGCAGCTCGCGTTATGATGAGACCGGCTGCTGAAGGTACAGGGGTTATCGCAGGCGGCGCAGTACGTGCGGTAGTAGAATTAGCTGGTATTAAAAATATCCTGGCTAAATCTCTGGGTTCTGACACAAGTCTGAACATCGTTAAAGCTACAGTACAGGGCTTAGGCTCCATGAAACGTGTAGAAGATGTTGCAAGACTGCGTGGCAAGAGCGTTGAGGAAATCTTAGGTTAAGGGGGATTCTGAGATGGCACAGCTTAAAATTACTTTAGTAAAAAGTGTAATCGGTTCATCTGAAAGACAAAGAAATGTTGTAAAAGCCCTCGGCCTCAAGAAAACAAACAGTTCTGTAGTTCAGGATGACACAGCTGTTATCAGAGGTATGATTGCAAAAGTAAATCACTTAGTAAGTGTTGAAGAAGTGGAAGCTTAATATAGGAGGTGTGTTCAAATGAAACTCCATGAGCTGAAACCTGCAGATGGAGCAAAACAGGCTCCAAAACGCAAAGGTAGAGGTATTGGTTCCGGTCTGGGTAAAACAGCCGGTAAAGGTCATAAAGGTCAGAAAGCACGTTCTGGCGGCGGTAAAGGCCCTGGCTTCGAAGGTGGTCAGACACCATTACAGCGTCGTATGCCAAAAAGAGGTTTCTCTAACGCAGTATTCAAAGTAACTTATACTGAAGTTAATGTTGATGTACTGAATCGTTTTGAAGCTGGCGTAGAAATCACACCTGAACTGTTATTCGATAACGGTATTGTTAAACAGGTTGAAAACGGCGGTGTTAAAATCCTGGGCAATGGTGAAGTGACAAAAGCATTTACCGTAAAAGCAAATGCTTTCAGCAAATCCGCTCAGGAAAAAATCGAAGCGGCCGGTGGCCGAGTTGAGGTGATCTAATTGTTATCAACTCTCAAAAGTGCAGTAAAAGCTGAAGATACCCGTAAAAAGATTCTTTTTACATTAATGATGTTCTTAGTATTTCGTATTGGTACGCATATTCCGGTGCCAAATATCAATGGTGAAGTGATTCATCAGTTAACGGAACAGGCTAAATTATTAGGCTTTTTCGATATGATTTCCGGTGGTGCGTTTAAAAACTTCTCTATTTTTGCTATGAGTATTACACCATACATTAATGCTTCCATCATTATGCAGCTGTTGACAGTTATCATTCCAAAACTGGAGCAGCTGGCAAAAGAGGATCGTAAAAAAATCGCTGAATATACAAGATATTTAACTGTTGTGTTAGCATTTGTTCAGGCAATCGGTGTTTCCTTCGGGTTTAAAGGTGCGTTGGTGAATACATCTATCGGCAGCATCGCATTGGTAGCTTTAACATTAACAGCTGGTACAGCATGTTTGATGTGGATCGGTGAGTTGATTACAGAAAAAGGTATTGGCAATGGTATTTCTTTGATTATCTTTGCCGGTATCGTATCTCGCATTCCGAACGGGTGTCTGACACTGTATAGCTACATTGTTGAAAAAGGTGCAATTGGTGTTCTGGTTGTGTTACTGTTTGCAGTAATCGCATTAGCAGCAATCGTTGCAGTAGTAGCTATCCAGGAAGGGCAGAGACGTATTCCTGTTCAGTATGCAAAACGTGTAGTTGGTCGTAAAGTATATGGCGGTCAGTCTACTCATATTCCAATCAAAGTAAACTCCGCAGGGGTTATTCCGGTAATCTTTGCAATGTCTATTTTGATGTTCCCTGGCACAATCGCTTCTTTCTTCCCGAATAGCGGTTTTGCACAGACAATTACAAATATCTTTGATGCATCCGGCATCTTCTATAATATCCTGTATGCATTACTGATTGTGTTCTTCACTTACTTCTACTCTGCGATTTCTTTCAATCCTGTAGATGTTGCTGAAAACATTAAGAAAAATGGTGGTTTTATCCCGGGCTTGCGTCCAGGTAGACCAACATCCGATTATATTTCCAAAGTAATGAGCCGTATTACATTATTCGGCGCAATCTTCCTGGCAGCCATTGCTGTATTACCAGCAATCATTATGGGCCTGACAGGTCTGGAACTGTACTTCGGCGGTACAGCACTGCTGATCGTAGTAGGTGTTGCATTAGATACAATGAAACAGTTGGAAGCATCTTTACTGATGCGCAGCTATGAAGGCTTTATGAAATAATCTGAATGGGAGGGAGAACAGTGAAAATTATACTGATGGGGCCTCCTGGTGCCGGCAAAGGTACACAGGCGGAAAAATTGGTTGACTTATATCAGATTCCTCATATCTCTACCGGGGATATGTTTCGTAAAGCACAGAAAGACGGTACTGAGCTTGGTCTGAAAGCGAAAAGCTATATGGATCAGGGACAGTTAGTTCCAGACGAAGTAACTGTAGGTATCGTGAAAGAACGTCTCGCAGAAGCAGACTGCAAAGAAGGCTTCCTGTTGGATGGGTTCCCAAGAACAGTACAGCAGGCAGATGCCTTGGATACAATTTTAGCTGAGCTGGATATGGCTCTGGATTGCGTAGTAAACATTGAAGTGGATAAAGCATTTCTGGTTGATCGTTTGACCGGTCGCAGAGTGTGCCGCGCATGTGGTGCTACTTATCACATTGCTAATAAAGCTCCTAAGGTTGAAGGCGTTTGCGATAAATGCGGTGGTGAATTGTACCAGCGCGGAGACGATACAATTGAAACAGTAAGTAATCGTTTAGATGTGTATGCAGCGCAGACTGCACCATTGATTGATTACTACAAATCCAAAGGTATTATGAGCTCCATTGATGGTAGTAAATCGATGGAAGAAGTATTGGCTGATATTCGCACAGCTTTAGAAAAATAAACAGTGCGAAAATAATTAGTACCAAAAAACTAAGCCAGATTGCGGAATGTGTCATGACTCTTTTGGCTGGCGTGTACAGCGTAGACTCATGGCGTTCCGGCAGCAATCTGAATTTCTGCTGAAACGATGTGCATGATACTTGGATGAGCATCGCTACTCATTTTGAAGTTATTTTGAAATGAGTTTTTTGGCGGAATGATCAAAGTGAAAGGTGTAATGAAGGAGGCTATCTCATATGTCTAAGGATGTCATTGAAGTAGAAGGAACAGTTATTGAACCTCTGCCAAATGCAATGTTTCAGGTTGAACTGGAAAATGGGCATAAAGTACTGGCTCATGTTTCTGGCAAAATCAGAATGAATTTTATCAAAATTTTACCGGGGGATAGAGTTACCGTTGAACTCTCTCCATATGATTTGACACGTGGTCGTATCACATACCGGTTTAAGTAAAGCGGATACTTCCTATTGCCTATAAGGAGGGTATAATAATGAAAGTAAGAGCTTCTGTAAAGCCAATTTGTGAAAAATGCAAAATTATCCGCCGTAAAGGTGCAGTTATGGTAATTTGCGAAAATCCAAAACACAAACAGAAACAAGGTTAATTATAAATAGAGCTTCTCATGGGAGGTGCAACAAATAATGGCACGTATCGTTGGTATTGACTTACCTAGAGAAAAAAGAGTCGTTATCGGCTTGACATATATCTATGGTATTGGCAAAGCTACTTCTGAAAAAATCCTGGCTCAGACAGGTATCAACCCAGATACTAGAGTACGCGATTTAACAGAAGAAGAAGTACAGAAATTAAGAGATGTAATTGGCGGCATGAAGGTTGAAGGTGACCTGCGTCGTGAAGTATCTCTGAACATCAAACGTCTGTCCGAAATCGGTTGCTATCGCGGTGTAAGACATCGTAGAGGTTTACCAGTAAGAGGTCAGAGAACTAAAACAAATGCTAGAACACGTAAAGGTAAAATTAAAACCGTAGGCGCTAAACGCAAAAAATAAGGAGTGATAGGTTAAATGGCTAGACCAAAGACTGCTAATACTCGTGTAAAACGCAGAGAACGTAAAAACGTTGATAAGGGCATTGCTCATATCAAATCTACATTTAACAACACAATCGTTACTATCACCGATATGAATGGTAACGCGTTATCTTGGGCAAGTGCTGGTGGTATGGGCTTCAAAGGCTCCAGAAAAAGCACTCCATTCGCTGCACAGACAGCTGCTGATGTTGCTGCAAAAGCTGCAATGGAACATGGTTTAAGAGAAGTTGAATGTTATGTAAAAGGCCCTGGCGCTGGTAGAGAAGCTGCAATCCGTTCTTTACAGGCTGCAGGTTTAGAAGTAAGTATGATTAAGGACGTAACTCCAATTCCTCATAATGGTTGTCGTCCACCAAAACGTAGAAGAGTCTAGGAGGTGTATTGAGGAAATGGCTAGATATACAGGTCCTGTTTGTCGCTTATGCCGTAGAGAAGGCGTGAAACTGTTCTTAAAAGGTGATCGTTGCTACTCCGGTAAATGCGCAATTGAAAAAAGAAATTATGCTCCAGGTCAGCATGGCCAGCGTAGAGCAAAACAGAGCGAATATGGCTTACAGTTAAGAGAAAAACAGAAAGCACGTCGTATTTACGGTGTTCTGGAAGGCCAGTTCGAAACATACTTTGAAAAAGCTGAACGTCAGCAGGGCGTTACAGGTGAAAATCTGTTAGTGATTTTGGAAAGCCGTTTCGATAATGTTGTTTATCGTGCAGGTTTTGCTTCTTCCAGAAATCAGGCTAGACAGTTTGTTCGTCACAACCACTTCACATTGAATGGTAAAAAAGCTAACATTCCTTCTATCGAATTGAAAGTTGGCGATGTAATTCAGCTGAAAGAATCCAGTAAAGATTCCGCTATTATTAAAGAATTAGTAGAAGCTTTGGGTTCCAAAAATCCTCCAGCATGGTTAGAACTGGATGCAGATAATTTATCCGCTAAAGTTGTTAGAATGCCAAGCAAAGAAGATATTGATATACCAGTTGAAGAACAGATGATTGTTGAGTTGTACTCCAAATAATTGATAATCATTACTCTTAGGTTATACTGCGTATAAGTAGGAGGTTAAATTATGATTGAGATTGAAAAACCAAATATTGAATGCGTTGAAAAAAGCGACGACAATACTTATGGTAAATATGTTGTAGAACCCCTGGAAAAGGGCTATGGCACAACACTGGGGAACTCTTTAAGACGTATATTATTGTCTTCTCTGCCTGGTGCAGCAGTAACATCCATTAAAATTAATGGTGTACTGCATGAGTTTTCTACAGTGCCTGGTGTCGTGGAAGATGTAGCGGATATTGTTTTGAATATCAAATCTTTGGCTCTGAAGTCTGATGCAGAAGAACCACAGATTATCGTAATCGATTCCCACGGGCCTGGCGAAGTAACTGCGGCAGATATTATTACTACCGAATCTGTTGAAGTATTAAATGGCGATTTGCATATTGCAACATTAGACGATGATAGCCATTTATATATCGAAATGGTGGTTGAACGTGGCCGCGGTTATGTATCTTCTGTAAAAAACAAAAAAGAAGATCAGCCAATAGGAACCATTCCGATTGACTCCATTTATACTCCTATTCACAAAGTAAACTTTTATTTGGAAGATACTCGTGTTGGTCAGCGGACTGACTATGATAAACTGACAATTGAACTGTGGAGCAATGGGAGTATTAAACCGGATGATGCAATCAGCTTAGCTGCAAGAATTTTAAGTGATCACTTGAAGTTATTCATCGGTTTAGCGGATGGTATGGATCATGTTCCAATCATGGTAGAAAAAGAGGAAGAGGAAAAGAACAAAATCTTAGATATGACAATCGAAGAATTAGATTTATCTGTTCGTTCCTACAACTGTTTAAAACGTGCTGGCATCAATACCGTTTCTGAATTGACACAGAAATCAGAAGACGACATGATGAAAGTTCGCAACCTGGGTAAAAAATCCCTGGAAGAAGTTCAGCATAAGATGGAAGCATTGGGCTTAGGCTTAAGATCCACTGAAGAATAAAAGTGATTTTGTAGTAAAGGAGGAACTTGGGAATGCCTCATAGAAATTTGGGTCGCAACAGCGCTCAGCGTCGTGCGATGTTAAGAAATATGACTACATCTGTACTGAAATATGGTCAGATCGAAACTACTGAAGCAAAAGCAAAAGAAGTAAGACGTGTAGTAGAAAAAATGATTACTCTGGGCAAACAGGGCAATCTGCATGCTTATCGTCAGGCTCTGGCTTACTTAACAGAAGAAGATGTAGCTAAGAAATTATTTGATGAAATTGCTCCGAAATACGAAGACCGTCAGGGTGGTTACACTCGTGTGGTAAAAGCAGGATATCGTCGTGGTGACGGTACACCAATGGCTATTGTAGAATTGGTATAAGGAGAAGGGTGTGGAAGTCAGGAATTTCTTCCTGACTTCTGCTGTTTCCCGAAAAAGACAATGATTAGAATCAATCATTTAACACATATTTATCAAAAAGAATCAACTAGCCAGGAAGTCAAAGCGTTAGATGATGTTTCTCTGACCATACAGGACGGAGAACATATTGCTGTGTTAGGGCATAACGGATGTGGTAAGTCAACATTGGCAAAACACTTAAATGCTCTTTTGTTACCAACTGAAGGGACAGTTGAAGTTGACGCTGTCGATACAGCAAACGAAGCAGACTTGTGGACGATTCGGCAAACTGTCGGTATGGTATTTCAAAATCCGGACAATCAGTTGATTGCGACGACGGTAGAAGAAGATGTTGCATTTGGACCTGAAAATATGGGAATGGATCCTGTACTGATTCGTCAGCGGGTAGATGAAGCATTGGAACTGGTAGGTATGGCTGCATTTAAAAACAAGGAACCGCATTTGCTTTCCGGCGGTCAGAAGCAGCGTGTGGCGATTGCAGGAATTATTGCAATGCGGCCAAAATATATTGTGTTTGATGAACCTACCGCCATGCTGGATCCACAAGGCAGACGAGAAGTAATGGAAACTATGCAGCGGCTGAATCGGGAAGAAGGACTAACTATTGTAAACATTACACATTTTATGGAGGAGGCAGTGTTAGCTGACCGTGTTGTTGTAATGGAGCATGGGCGAATTGTTGCCTTAGGTACACCGCGTGAAGTATTTAGCCAAGTTGATTTATTGAAACGAATGCAGCTAGATGTTCCGCCGATAACGGAACTGGCAGCGTTGCTACATAAAGAAAAGAATTATATTGCAGCAGATATCATGACGATCGAGGAAATGGTGAACGCATTATGTCGTTAGAATTGAAACACGTCTCCCATATCTATCAAGAAGGCTCCGCAAAAGAGAGCTATGCGCTTCGGGATATTTGTCTGAATGTGAATGAGGGTGAATTTCTCGGAATCGCAGGTCATACTGGGTCCGGTAAATCTACCCTCATTCAGCATTTTAATGGTCTTTTGAAACCGACAAGTGGCGAAGTAATTGTGGATGGCGTTAATATCAACGGAAAAGAAGCAAAAAAAGAATTAAAAGTTCTGCGTATGCAGGTGGGAATTGTATTTCAATATCCGGAATATCAGTTGTTTGAGGAAACAGTTGAGAGAGATATTGCATTTGGCCCAAGAAATCTGAATTTATCAGACATAGAAATACAGCATCGTGTGACTGAAGCGATGGATATGCTTAAGTTGAGCAAAAAAATGCGCAAAAAATCTCCGTTTGAGCTGAGCGGAGGCCAGAAACGTAAAATAGCAATTGCTGGCGTACTGGCAATGAAGCCGAAATATTTAATATTGGATGAGCCAACAGCAGGGCTGGATCCCAAAGGGCGAGAAGAGTTTCTTGAGCTGATTGCGGACTTGCATCAGCAAGGCTTGACTGTTGTAATGGTATCACATAGTATGGATGATATCGCCCGTTACGCACAACGTATGATTGTGCTGGAACACGGCGAAATTCGTCTGGAAGGCACTCCGCAAGCAGTGTTTGCACAGTCTGAATTGCTTGATCAGATAGGCCTTGGTGTGCCAACGTTAACTAGGCTTCTGATTGAGCTGCAGAAACAAGGATGGGATGTGCGTACAGATTTGTTTCACCCGACAGATGTGAGTCAGGAGATTTTACGCGCGTTGAGCAAGCGTGAGCAGCGGAAGGGGGCAGATTTATGCTAGGTGATATTACAATTGGACAATATTATCCTGGAGATTCTGTCCTGCATAAATTGGATCCACGTACGAAGATACTGGCGATTTTGGTGTATATGGTATCACTATTTATCGTCAATAATTTTTATGGACTTTTAGGCATGATGGCAATTTCTATTTTAGTAGTAGCTGTGTCTAAAGTTCCGGTAAAATATTTTTTCCGCGGCTTGAAAATGATAATTTTTATCGTGCTTTTGACGGTGGCGTTGCAGATGTTTATGACACCAGGGGATGTAGTATGGCAGTGGAGTTTTCTAAAAATCACAAAGGAAGGGATTAAACAGGCCGTTTTTATGGGCACCCGTCTGGTACTTCTGATTAGTATTACCTCTATTCTCACATTAACAACGACACCGATTGCGCTGACGGATGGGATAGAACGCCTGCTAAAGCCTTTTCAACGGTTTGGAGTTCCGGCACACGAACTGGCAATGATGATGAGCATTGCACTTCGTTTTATTCCGACACTGGTAGAAGAAACAGACAAGATTATGAAAGCACAGGCTGCTCGCGGAGCCAGTTTTGACACAGGGAACCTGATTGAAAAAGTGAAAGCGCTTGTGCCGCTTTTGGTGCCGTTGTTTCTGAGTGCATTTCAGCGTGCGGATGAGTTGGCAATTGCTATGGAGGCGCGATGCTATCATGGCGGTACTAACAGAACCCGGCTGAAAGCTTTGCAGTATACCGGAAAAGATTTGGCAGCAGGTATTTTGTGCATCTGTATGGTGGCGGCAGCAATTATTTCTCGCACAGTTTCATAACAGGAGGGCAGGACACAGTTATGCGTAATATTAAAGCAGTGATTGCATATGATGGCAGTCGTTATTACGGTTTTCAGGCACAATTGAATCCGGAAGTGCTTCCCACAGTGCAGGAAGTGTTGGAAGAAGCTATCGGCGGATTATTAAAAGAAGAGACAAAAGTGCACAGTGCAGGGCGCACAGATCGCGGTGTACATGCGCTGGGCCAGGTAGTGCATTTCTTTACAGAATCTATGATTCCGGTAGACAAATTGGCAAATGCAGTCAACCAGCATTTGCCGAAAGATGTGCATGTAGTTAGCTGCGAAGAAGTACCGTTGGATTTTCATGCGCGTAAATCTGCGCTGGGAAAGCACTATCAGTATCGTGTGAAAAACAGCGAGATTACAACCGTGTTCGGCAATCAGTATTTTTATCAGTATCCGGGAGAACTGGACGATGTGCTGATGCATACGGCATGCAAATTGCTGGAAGGCACACATAATTATCAGGGATTCTGTTCTGCCGGCGCCACTGTTAAGTCCTTTATTCGTACTGTATATTATATGAACATGCGCAGAGATGGTGAGTGGCTGATTTTTGACGTATATGGCAACGGATTTTTGTATAATATGGTGCGGATTATGGTGGGCACGGTGTTGGACATCGGGCTGCACCGCAAATCTATCGATATAATACCTGAAGCGCTTGCTACACAGAATCGCCATCTGGCAGGGCGGACAGCTCCGGCCAGCGGGCTGTATTTGTGCGAGGTATATTATCGCAACTAATGTAACAATTGCGATTTGCTAATGGATTACATGGATTTTGCTAATCATTTTTCTATTGACAAATGGAGACCCACACGGTAAAATATACAAGTGTGTTTTGAGAATTGTTAGTCTATGATCCAGAGCCCCGGATCTTTACTATAGAAACTCATATAAATTTCGATATGTTTGATATTTCTAAGGAGGGAATACAATGCGTACCACCTATATGGCAAAACCAAATGAGGTTGAAAAAAAATGGTATGTAGTAGATGCAGCTGGCAAACCACTGGGTCGTGTAGCTTCTCAGGTTGCTGCAGTTTTAAGAGGTAAAAATAAACCAACATTTACACCAAACGTTGATTGCGGTGACTATGTAATCGTTATCAATGCAAAAGATGCAGTTTTAACTGGTAAAAAATTAGATCAGAAATTATTCCGTCGTCACAGCCGTTATCCAGGCGGTCTGCGTTCCACCACTTATAAAGATTTGATGGCGCAGAAACCAGTTCTGGCTATGGAAACAGCTATCAAAGGTATGCTGCCACACAATCGTCTGGGCAGACAGATGTATAAAAAATTATTCGTATATGCTGGTGCTGACCACAAACATCAGGCTCAGAAACCAGAAGTACTGGAAATCATCGGTTAAGGAGGAAATGAACAATGGCAAATGAAAAAGTACAGTTCTACGGTACAGGCCGTCGTAAATCCTCTGTTGCCAGAGTAAGACTGGTACCAGGTAACGGTCAGATTATTGTAAACGGCAAAGATTCTAAAGACTACTTCCAGAAAAAAACTCTGGAAATGATCATCAGACAGCCACTGGTTTTAACTGAAACAGAAGGCAGATTTGATGTATTAGTAAATGCACATGGCGGTGGTACAACAGGTCAGGCTGGTGCTGTTCGTCTGGGTATTGCAAGAGCTTTACTGAAAGCTGATATCGAATATCGTCCAGCTCTGAAAAAAGCAGGTTTCTTAACAAGAGACCCTCGTATGAAAGAAAGAAAGAAATACGGCTTGAAAGGCGCAAGAAGAGCTCCACAGTTCTCCAAACGTTAATCAGCTGTTATACACATTACACACTACAAATCAAGCCACGGATATTTTGTCCGTGGCTTTTTTGATTTGAAAATAAACGCCGTTACAACTTTATCTGCATGTGTTGTGGTGAAAAATTTTTTATGTTATAATAACTATATCTGTAAAAATATATCCGAATAGGGAGTGCAAATAGATGGATTTAAAACGAATGAGACAAATTGGCTGGTTTTTTGTAATAACAGGTGTATTATGTAGTTTGTTTTTGTGGAGTCAGCGCATGCAATCTGAAGCGGATTATAACCATGTGCAGATGATAGTAAACTATAGTGATGTTGTTGCTATGGCAAACGCAAATGATTTAACGGAAGAAGAATTTGCGCAGATGCTGCAACAGCGCGGTGTGTCGGCAGTATTGTTTAAAGAGTGGAGTCTAGGTAGTTTGAATGCTAACGGACAAATTGCTATTGAAGTAGGAAATAATATTGAATATGCTTCGTTT
>JAGARS010000097.1 GCA_017622155.1 Peptococcaceae bacterium | reverse complement strand
CTGCCTCTAAGTCAGGGGCAGTTTTTTATTTTTAAATTTTTTTCTAAAAATTTGTCAGGTTTTGACCGTCCAAATTGATATATTGTATAGAAAAACAAATTTGGTGAATATATTGCACAATTAACAATGGCAGTCTGATAAAATGTTTGCTAAAATATACAGTAGGGTAAGTATATAAATAATAGACGTAGGGGTCGATTTCTAAACGACCGTTGCCCGCTAGGGCAAAATGAGTGCACAAGGAGGGCGAATGCCATGACGAAGCATAAAGGAAAAATCATTTGCGCTTTCATTGTTATATTGGTGTTAGCGGGAATATGGTATCATCGTGAGGCGAATACAATCTTTCCTCTTGATGAAGAGGCTATTATCGGTGTCATTGTTTCCGAAGAAAATGATTTGTATCAATCCAGAGGCTACAGCACCATGCCGGCAGATATGCAAGAGACACTGATTACATATTTCAATACGCTTACACTCAAGAAGGATGATGTGCCGTTGCTACGTCATTCACAGGAGTTAGGTCAGCAGAAAGTATTGTATGAAGTGCTTTTGGATTACGCGGGTATTCGTGCTGAGTTTATGCGCAGTTTCAGAGTGGATTTGTACATCTGTGCCGATGGCAGAATCATTGTGTGGAATGGCGGATATGAGTATTACGATGTGGTGGATGGCGATTATGATGCACTGCTTTCGTATCTGGCAATCTGTGACAAAGTGTGTTTTACCAGTGCTACGCTGCAAGACGGCACTATCATTCGGGAAAAATAATTAAAGTCGGAGTGATTAAGGCGTTCTTTTGCAGATTGCCATATGGAGCAAGATTTTCTGATTTTGCCCTTGACATCTGACAAAGAAGCTTTATAATTAATAGGGTAGTGAATACAATATAAACTGTGAAAAGAACATGCTGTATACCAATTAAGTTTCAGAGAGAGGCACCTTGGCTGCGAGTGCTTTACGGCGTTGTATACGGTACCATCTTGGAGTTTCTGCTGTGAACGGCAGACGGGTCATTCCGTTAACGATGAGCGAGTGGTGTAGTGTCTGATTAAACACTATGCTGAACTTGGGTGGAACCACGGATTTATGCATTCGTCCCAATATGGGACGGATGCTTTTTTATTTACACTATTTACAATACAGATAGCAATCTGTTTTAGAAAAGGAGCGTATCAATATGATTCACATTACATTACCAGACGGTTCTGTGAGAACTTTTGAACAGGATGTTGTAACTCCGCTGGAAGTTGCAAAAAATATCAGCAATGGGCTTGCCAAAAAAGCCATCGTTGCAAAAGTAAACGATGAAATGGTGGGCTTGAATCAGCCAATCACTGCAGACAGCACCGTTAGTATTTATACATTTGACGATGCTGAAGGCCGTGAAACATTCCGTCACAGTACTTCTCATATTCTGGCACAGGCTGTACAGAAACTGTTCCCTGGCACCAAACTGGGTATCGGGCCTGCTATCAAAGATGGTTTCTACTATGACTTTGATTCCGAACATAAATTTACACCTGCTGATTTAGAAGCAATTGAAGCAGAAATGATGAAAATTGTACAGGCTGACGAAACCTATACTCGTCAGGAACTGAGCAGAGAAGATGCTATCTAACTGTTCACGGAAAAAAATGAACCATACAAAGTAGAACTGATTAACGACCTGCCGGAAGATGCTGTTATCAGCATTTATACCCAGGGTGACTTTACAGACCTGTGTGCTGGGCCTCACATTGTGAGCACCGGTGCTGTAAAAGCTATCAAACTGCTGAATCTGGCCGGTGCATACTGGAGAGGCAGCGAACAGAACAAAATGCTGCAGCGTATCTATGGTACCTGCTTCCTGAAAAAAGCGGACCTGGATGAACATTTATTCAAACTGGAAGAAGCAAAACGCCGCGACCATCGCAAACTGGGTCAGGAATTGCAGCTGTTTACATTTGTAGACGAAGCTCCTGGCTTCCCGCTGTTCTATCCAAAAGGCATTGTACTGCGCAACAACCTGGAAACTTTCTGGCGTGAACTGCATGCAAAAGCAGGGTATGAAGAAATTCGCACCCCTCTGATTATGAACCGCAGCCTGTGGGAACGTTCCGGTCACTGGGATCATTATCAGGAAAACATGTACTTCACCGAAATTGATGAAGAACCATTTGCAATCAAACCGATGAACTGCCCTGGCGGTATTTTACTGTACAACAGCCAGCTGCACAGCTATCGTGACCTGCCTCTGCGCTGGAGCGAACTGGGCCTGGTACATCGTCATGAATTAAGCGGTGCATTACACGGCTTAATGCGTGTACGTGCATTTACACAGGACGATGCACATATCTTTATGCTGCCGGAACAGATTAACGAAGAAGTAAAAGGCGTAATCAAACTGATTGACAGCGTATATAAAACATTCGGCTTTACCTATCATGTAGAGCTGTCCACCCGTCCGGAAGACTCCATGGGCAGTGATGAACTGTGGGAAAAAGCAACCGATGCTCTGCGTGATGCACTGACCGAACTGGGCATGGATTATATCGTAAACGAAGGCGACGGCGCATTCTATGGGCCGAAAATCGACTTCCATCTGCAGGACTGCTTAGACCGTACATGGCAGTGCGGTACCATTCAGCTGGACTTCCAGATGCCTGAAAAATTTGATATGTGCTATATTGGTGAAGATGGCGACAAACACCGTCCTGTAATGGTACACCGTACAGTATTCGGCAGTATTGAACGCTTCATCGGCATTCTGACCGAACATTTCGCAGGGGCATTCCCTACATGGCTGGCACCAGTACAGGCAAGAGTGCTGCCGATCACCGATAAATTCAACGATTACGCTTATGAAGTGGCATCCAAACTGGAAGCAGCAGGCGTAAGAGTAGAAGTAGACAGCCGTAACGAAAAAATCGGTTACAAAATCCGTGAATCCCAGATGCAGAAAGTACCTTACATGCTGGTAGTTGGTGAAAAAGAAGCTACTTCCGGTACAGTGGGCTTACGTAAACGCGGCGAAGGCGACCTGGGTGCAGTAGACGTAGACCAGTTTGTAGCTGACATCGCAGCAGAAATCAAAGAAAGAAAATAAGAATTGTATTAAAAAAGACTGTGTCATGCAAAAGGCACAGTCTTTATTTCTTGTATCCGTATTGAAAGTGTTGGCAAACTATGATAAAGTGAGTGAAGAAAACAAATTTGATGAGGTGTTTGTATGATTCTATTACATGTTACCTATACAACCAAACCGGGAGAGGCCGAAAACTTTATCAGAGCCATTGAGGCTGCCGGCATAGATCAGGCAACCCGTGCAGAGCAAGGCTGCTTACAGTATGATTATTTTTACACAGCACAGGCTGAGGACAGTATTTTGCTGGTAGAACGCTGGGCAGATGATGATTCGCTAAAGGCACATACCTGTGCACCGCATTTCGGGCAGCTGGGTGAGATGAAAGGGCAGTATGTGCTGGAAACAAGTATGAAAAAATTTGTTGTTCAAGAACCTTAAGGAAAAAGAGCCGCCTATCTCTCGAATGGATAAGCGGCGCTTTTTTTATTGTTTATCCCATTTTTCGCACAATGCAATAATCTGTTTGGTCATTATTTTCAAATCTGCGCTGGCATCGCTGCGATATTTTTCTAAGATTGCCAACAGCCATCTGCCTGCGGCCATCAGTTCGCGGAAAGCAGGGGTTTCTTTCGCTTGTGCACATTTCTGCTGTGCGGATTTCTTTTCAATGCGTTTGGTATTGCCTTGAATCAGTGCAGTGCCGGACAATAAATCGTATTCAGCGCCGTTATATGGTGCCACTGCTTTGATACCAAGACGTTCGGTGACGGTTTGTGCAAATTCATCACACACGGTGTCCTGCCCATGGTTGACAAATACCATGCGCGGTTTCTTTTCAAAACCATCCAGCCAGCCGATGAGCATATCTCTATCTGCATGACCGCTGATGCCGTCCAGCTGCTCGATGTGTGCATTTACCTGAATGGTTTCGCCAAAGAGTTTTACTTCCTGAGCGCCATCGATGATAATCTGCCCCAGTGTGCCAACAGCCTGATACCCTACGAACAAAACGGTGCTTTCTCTGCGCCACAGGTTGTGTTTCAGGTGATGACGAATGCGTCCTGCTTCGCACATACCGCTGGCAGAGAGAATTACTTTTGGTGTATTGTCCAGATTGATAGCCATGGAATCATCGCTGGTGATAGAGAGGGTAAGCCCCGGGAATTTTAATGGATTGATTCCGGCATTGATTAATGCCAGCGTTTCCTGGTCAAAATATTCTGTGAGGTTGCTGCTGTAAATTTCAGTAGCTTCTACAGCCAGAGGGCTATCTACATATACAGGGAAGTTTTCATGCCCATGTATCAGGCGCTGTTCTTTGATGGTGCGGAACAGATACAACAGCTCCTGTGTGCGCCCGATGGCAAAGGACGGAATTATTACATTGCCGCCCCGATCGAAAGTTTCCTGCAAAATGCGCGTAAGCTGTGATACGTAATCCGGGCGCGGACCGTGCAGACGGTTGCCATAGGTCGATTCGATCACCACATAATCCGCTTCTTTTGGAGTCTGCGGGTCATTAATCAGAGGACGGTCGTAGTTGCCTAAATCACCGGAGAATACGATGGTTTCACTGTGGCCGCCTTCGTCAATGGAAATGCTGATGCTGGCAGACCCGAGGAGATGCCCCGCATCAATAAAGGAAACGGTAATACCTTTCGCAATTTCAGTTTTTTGATTGTAGCTGCACGATACAAATTGTTTCAGTGCTGTTTCGGCATCTTGCGTAGTGTACATCGGTGTATACTGTTCCGTACCGGCACGTTTCGCCTTTTTGTTTTTCCATTTGGCTTCTTGCTCCTGAATATGTGCCGAGTCTAAAAGCATGATACTGCATAGCTTTACGGTAGCGGCGGTAGCATAGATTTTGCCGCGAAACCCTTCTGCAGCAAGAAACGGAATCTTGCCGGAATGGTCAATATGCGCATGGGTGAGCAACACATAGTCAATTTGGGATGGTGCAAACGGGAGAGAACAGTTTTCATAAATGTCCGGACCTTGTTCCATACCGCAATCCACTAAAATTGTTTTTCCACATGCGGAGAGAATGGTGCAGGAGCCGGTGACTTCGTGCACAGCTCCATAGAAAGCAATTTTCATACCAATTCCTTCTTTCTGATTATACTTGATGAAGCTATCGTTGTGATAAATAAGATATATTTGTATCTAATTTTATTATAGTATATAATATCCAAGGATACAATCTCACATTACAAAGAAATTGTCAAAAATATTTTCCTGAAAACAAAAAAATGTGTTGACAAGAAAACAAAGATGTAGTATCCTATAAAAGTTGATTGGAATTGAATAGCTTTATTCAAGTAGAAACCATCCGTTTCTCACCTTCCGGCCGGTTGCTGTGTTGGTTCAAAAGCTTTACGATACAAACAGACACGATGCGTGTGTCTATCAGTTGTATGCAGGCGGATGGGAGACCATCCGCTTTTTTTATGTTTCATTCCGGGGAGGGAACGATCATTAGTAAAGAGTTAAGAATTAACGAAGAAGTTCGCTGTAAAGAAGTTCGTTTAATCGATGATGCCGGGCAGCAGTTAGGCGTAATGCCTCCGAAAGAAGCAGCAAAAATCGCAGCTGAAAAAGGGCTGGATTTGGTAGAGATTGCTCCAACCGCAAATCCACCTGTTTGCCGCATTATGGATTATGGTAAATATAGATATGAGCAGAGCAAACGCGAAAAAGAAGCTAAGAAAAATCAGAAAGTGATCAGCGTTAAAGAAGTGAAGCTCAGACCAAACATTGAAGATCATGACTTTCAGACGAAAGCCAGAAATGCTGCAAAATTTTTAGCAAGCGGTGACAAAGTAAAAGTTACCATCATGTTCCGCGGTAGAGAAATCACTCACCCGGAATTGGGTCAGGAGCTGTGTGAACGTTTTGCTGAAGAACTGAGCAATGTTTCTCGTGTTGAAAAACCGGCTAAAGTTGAAGGTAGAAATATGATAATGATCTTGGCACCAGCCAAAGAATAATTATAAATATTCCAGTAATGGAGAAGTAGCAAGTGAGAGGAGGAAACTATCATGCCAAAAATGAAAACTCATAGAGGTGCTGCTAAAAGATTTAGCAAAACCGGTTCCGGTAAAATTAAAAGAAACCACGCTTTTACAAGCCACATCTTAGAAAAAAAATCTCCTAAGAGAAAACGTAACCTGCGTAAATCCGCAATTATGTTTGAAGGCGATGCTAAACGTGTAACAAAATTAATCCCTTACAAATAATAGGTAAGATATAGTATAAGGAGGTTTGTAAACCCATGGCAAGAGTTAAACGTGGTGTAACATCTCACCGCAGACATAAAAAAATCTTAAGACAGGCGAAAGGTTACTATGGTAACCGTTCCAAAATTTATCGCGTAGCTAACCAGGCTGTAATGCGTTCTTTACAGTACGCTTACGCTCACAGAAAACTGCGCAAACGTGATTTCCGCAAACTGTGGATTGCACGTATCAATGCTGCTTGCAGAATGAACGATATGAGCTACAGCAGATTCATCAACGGCTTAAACAAAGCTGGTGTTGAAATCAACCGTAAAGTATTAGCTGACCTGGCTATTACCGATCCAAAAGCTTTCAGCGACTTAGTAGAAGTTGCTAAAAAAGCATTAGCATAATTGCGATTTACAAAGGTAATTCACGAAATGTGGATTACCTTTTTTGTTTTACTGTATGATCTTTTGTATATGACGCTGCGTCGCCTGATTTTTCGGGTGTTTCATAATTTTTATTGATTGGATTTGTGGAATTTGTTTTGATATAATAAAAACAAGGTAAGAATAGTAATCAAAAGATTTGGCGTGTATGATACGATAAGATACAAGAAAGGGCGATTGTGTTATGGGTATTACCAAACTGATTAATGCTGGATTAGGATTGTTTTTTGTGGCATTGGGGTCTATCGGTGTATTTTTTCCGGTGCTGCCGACTACACCGTTTTTATTGCTAGCTGCATTTTTTCTGGCACGGAGCAGCAGCAAATTAAATGCCTGGTTTGAATCTACAGACTTATATAAAAACTATATTGCAGATTTTCTGGAAACCCGTTCTATGACCATGAAAACAAAACGTTATATTTTGACGATGGCAACAGTAGCAATGTTTATTTCCGGTGTTCTGGTAGATGTAATTTATGCACGCATTGCCCTTGTGCTCATTGCAGTCATTATGCATGTGTACTTCAAAACACAGATTCGCACCATTCCGGAGCCGGAAGTATGTAAAGATTGCGCATAAGGCAGTTATAATAGCTTAACATATTAATAATTTAATAATATAGCGGTATTTGGATATTTATTTTTGCAGGGCGAAGCTGATGGTATGTGAGCCAAAAAATAAAT
>JAGARS010000096.1 GCA_017622155.1 Peptococcaceae bacterium | reverse complement strand
CTATATATCGGCCATCCTGCAAGGTTAGTTCCTCTACATCCATCTGCTGCTGTGTACAGCCCGTCAATAATAAAACAAGCATCGCCAAAATGATAATCATTTTTCTTTTCATATTATGTCCCCCCCCTCGTGTACATTCTTCCTCATTTGTTCATTATAGCATGATTGAAATAAAAAAGACACCCTTTATGCAAAAAAGGTAATTATATTACATAATTAACACAAAAACAGCGCTTCACTGCAAATGTTATTGCAATAAAGCGCTGATTATATTTCTATTTTGATTCTTTCATCAGTTCTTTGGCACACATTTGATAATAATGTCTGCCGTTGGAGCTGGTTTCCAATGGTGCTATGCCGAGACAGCACTGTGCTTTGTATTGTTTTGCCTGTGCCAGTTCTTCATGGCTGGCAGCAGGCAGCTGCAATATCAGGTCGCATAATTGCATCCCCCACTGGTATTCACCTGTCGCGATTGCAGATTGTATTTCCTGCAGTACAGCATTCACGCCGCCCATCATCCGAATGGTATGGGAAGCATTTTGTGAAGCTGTTAATGGATGCAGTGCAGTCGGATTGCCGTCAAACCATCCTGCAGAAGCGTTGAAAATGCTTCGTACCGTCCATTCTACACTGCCATAATGTTCTCCCAGGTACGGCAGATTTGCAAGCGTTTCAGGCAATTTTACGTTCTCTGCCAGCTGGTCTATGGTCAGGCCTTGATTCATGCCATCCAATGTCTGCAATAAAACGGATTCGATTGCATCCCGATAGTTTTTCAATGTTTCCTGTACAGTCTGTGTACCCTGGATTGCTTTCCCATGCCCCGGAAGCAAGGTTTCAATTGGATAGGTGCGAATCACATCCAGGCTGTCCACCCATGCGCTGATATCTCTGTACTGGCTGCCGCGGATGGCGTACAGATTCGGAAAACAGGCATAAAAATTATCGCCGCAGCAAAGTGCTTTGGCATCAGGCAGCCATACAAAAATCTGGTCGTCGGTTTCGCCTACGGCTGCTGTCATTTGCAATGTCACGCCATCAATGATACGGGTTACAGACTCTTCTGTATAAACGGTAGTAGGCGGCAGGATGCCATAGGTACCTTCACCGCAGGTACTGCCTTCACGCGGCCCCAGCCCTTGTGTAATCAGCTCATCGTCAGTCAAAGCATATCCAAACTGACGAGCACCGCGCAGCATCAGAATATCGTTCACCAGCTGTGAATATTTCAGCACAGGCCGTTTTGGCGCAAATGCGATAATTTCTTCCACCGTATCGGCAAAGGCTTTGGCACCGCCTCTGTGATCCGGATGACCGTGGGTATAAATGATGGTTTTCACCGGCTTGTCTGTAATTTGGGCGATAGCCTGTTTCAGTGCTTCACCACGTACATCACTGTCCAGTACGTCAACCAAAATACAGGAGGTATCTCCAATCAGCAATGTGGCATTTGAATGACCGAAGCCCGTAAAATAATAAATATGTTCTGCCACTTTCAAAATATTTTTCTCAAATGTGCGATTTGCATACGCCTGCAGCTGTTCTGCTCCATTTGGTACTAACATAGCAATTCCTCCTCAATGATATTGTTTCCATATTATGATATTCGTTTTTTCATCATTTGTAAAGCAGACACTTTACAGGCCCCTTAAACCATAAAAAAAGCAGAGCGCTCAAGCAAATATACGTTGAGCCTCTGCTGTACAGGCATATATTGTTTTCGTTAGAATAAAAAGAATATCACTACGGCAAGTACCAGACGCCCTATTATACCGGCCAGCACGTCATCTGCCATAATGCCCAAGCCGCCCGGCAAATCCTGAATTTTACCTACCGGACCGATTTTGCTGATATCAAACAGGCGAAACAGCACAAATGCCACCGGTGTCAAAATCAATGGCACATGCCACATGGTAATCCACATACCAACCCATTCGTCAAATACAATCTCCGATGCATCATGTACACCCAGCTGTTTTTCAGCACTGTCGCAAATATAAATCCCGGCCACACCAGCCAGCACAATAAACCACAGCGGCATGCCGCCGAAGAATGACCAGCCAAGGCCAATCAGAAAGGCAGCCAGCGACCCCCATGTGCCCGGAGCCGGATGCAATAGGCCTGAGCCGCAGCCCCGCGCCAGAAACAACATTGTTTTATCCATATTGTCGCACCTCTTAGTTCCAGGTAATCTGTTTGTTCAGTTTGAGTACGTAGTCCAGACCGGAGTAAATGGTCAGCGCAACTGCCACGTACATCAGCCACAGGCCGATATTGATGCCGCATAAATCTATGATCTGTGGTTTTACCATCAAAAGCATCAGCGCAATCATTTGGCATACGGTTTTTACTTTGCCCCAGATATTCGCAGCAACTACAATATTTTCAGATGCAGCTACAGAACGCAGCCCGGTAATTAGGTATTCACGGAAAATGATGACTACCGCAATCCACGCCGCCAAATCGCCCAGCTCTACCAGGCAAATCATAGCTGCAGCGGTCAGCACTTTATCCGCCAGCGGGTCCATCAGTTTGCCGAAATTGGTCACCATATTGTATTTGCGGGCAATCTGTCCATCCAGCTTATCAGTCAGTGACGCCAATGCGAAAATCACTGTTGCAATCAGGCGGGATGCCGGTGTATTCATCATCAACGCTATCATAAATAGCGGCACCATACACATACGGGCAATGGTCAGTTTATTTGGCAGGTTCATCGATTATCTCTCCTATAAAATCATATTCATCCAATCCGGTAATTTCTACTGTAAAATAATCCCCCGGCTCGTATTCATGGTCTTCTGCCTCAAATACCAGAATCCATGGGTCTACATCCGGCGCTTCGCCTTCACTGCGGCACAATAACAGCCCCGGGATGTCAGGGCTTAGCTCATCCACTTTTACCAGACGCGTTTGCCCGATGGCAGTTTCATGTTTGCGGTACATGGTATCATACTGCAGTTCCATCAGATTTTCTGCGCGTTTTTCTTTTTCGTCTTCTTCCAGATGGCCATCCATACGGTCTGCAGCAGTGCCTTCTTCACGGGAATACGGGAATGCACCGACACAATCCAGCTTCATTTCTTCCAGAAAATCAAGCAGATACTGATACTGTTCTTCCGTCTCTCCCGGGAAACCTACAATAAAGGTAGAACGTAAAGTAATGCCCGGAATGCGCGCACGAAGTTTGGCAATCAGCGCTTTGATTTCCGCCACGGTAATTTTGCGATTCATACGGCGCAGCACTTCGTCATCGGCATGCTGTAAAGGAATGTCTAAATATTTGCAGATTTTTTCTTCCTGAGCAATATAATCAATCAATTCATCGGTAAAATTGTTTGGATATGCATACAGCAGACGAATCCAGCGAATATCCGGAATGGCTGCCAGTTCTTTCAGTAAATCCACCAGTGCAAAACGGCCGTATAAGTCTTTGCCGTAATAGGTAGTATCCTGCGCCACTAGCACCAGCTCCGTCACGCCTTGTTCTGCCAGCTCATTGGCTTCCAGTACAATCTGCTCGATGGTTTTGCTGCGATGCGGCCCCTGCATTTCAGGAATAACACAATAGGTGCAGTTGTTGTCACAGCCCTCGGAAATACGCAGATATGCATAATGTTCCGGTGTGGTTACCAGGCGAGGTGCTTTTTCCAGCTTGTTTTCCTCAGTCCAGTGCTGATGCACCACAATTCTCTGTGCAGCTTCAGATTGTGTCTGATGCGCTTTCACAATTTCTACGATATGATGATAATCATTGGTACCTACCAGAATATCCAGCTCCGGCAGCTCTGCCGCCAGTTCGTCGGCATATTTCTGCACCAGGCAGCCTACTGCCGCCAAAAGTTTGCATGCACCTTGTTCTTTCCATTGTGCCAGTTCCAGAATGGTATTGATAGACTCTTCTTTCGCTGCATTGACAAAGCCGCATGTATTGATGATGATCACTTCTGCTTCATCATAGCGTTCTGTCAGTTCATACCCATGTGTCTGAAACAAGCCCATCATGGTTTCACTGTGTACAAGATTTTTGGCACAGCCCAAAGATACTACACTTACCTTTTGCATATCGGAATCCCTCTCTTTTCGTCTAATTTGGTTTCAATAACGATAAAAGGTTTTATATTTCACCATGTATTTCATTACAGAAAAAACAGGGGATTGTTCTCCATGCCAATGCATGAGAACCTTTGCCCCTGTATAATTCTACCACAATATTCTGTTTTCAGCAATGCTTTCTGTCATGCTACTGCTCATCAGCAATATATGCAGACAAGTCATCGGACACGTTAAAGGACTGTTTCACAACCTTGCCCTGTGCACCTAATGTGCCAAGTTCTTTTCCATTCAGTGTCACTTTTACTACACCGGCATTGCCCAGATGTAAATCAATCTGCTCTGCTGCCTGTACCTGCTGTATCTGCCCCTCGGTCAGATTGTATTCAACAGCCTGCCCGTCAGCAGTCACTTTCATCCAGCTTTTATCCGTTTTGTTCGGATTCAGATCCAGAATTTCCAGGGTCATTTCCAGCCCTTCATATTCCGGCTCTGGAGGCACTGCCGGCACAGGTACATCCTCATTGCCGGTGCCCTCGCCCTGCTGCTCGCCGGCAAGATTCTGCTGCGGATTCTCATTTGGGTTTGGCTGCCCGGCGGAATACACACCCTGCAGCACAAACAGCACCAGAATAGCCGCGATACTGATAAACAGTATCATTTTTGTATTTTTCGTAAGCGGCGGCTCTTCAAATACTTCTTTTTTCTTATTTTTCTTGTCGCTGCGCTGCAATTTGCGTGAAGCCTGTGCTTCGTGAATCTGCTCTGCAGCTGCAATCTGTTCAGAAATGTCTACCGGAGGGGCTTTTGGCTTCAAAATTTCCACTACATCAGGACGGTCTTTGATGCCAAGGTATTTTAGATATGTGGCAACAAACCCTTTGACATATACCTCACCCGGAAGTACTTCAAACTTCTCATTCTCAATAGCATCTAAATATTTGCGACGAATTTTGGTGGCTTCCTCCACCTGTTCCAGTGTAATTTTTTTGGCTTCTCGTTCTTTTTTTAAGATTGCACCGATTCCTTGCAAATTCGTCACCTCCACAAATATTTTTAGCAGAAATTTATCGTACAACATTATATTTATTCATACTATGAATAATATATCACACCTACCGCAATTCCTGCAAGTGCATTATAAAATCTTTATTATTTTGTAATCATTCACACATAATTTACAGTTCGCCATTCTCTATCATTTCGTTGTACTGTGCCATGGTGATTTTAATCTGACGCGGTTTGCTGCCTTCATACGGCCCTACCAGCCCGCGCTGTTCCATCTGATCCACAATACGCGCTGCACGGGTATACCCTACACGGAACCGACGCTGCAGCAAAGAAATAGAGGCCTGTCCATTTTCAATAAACAGTTTGGCAGCTTCCGGAATCAAATCACCCCATTCTTCCGCTTCTTCTCCGCCAATGGTTTCACTCTTGATTTCTATATTGGTAATTTCTTCGTTGTATACAGGTGTCAAGCCTTGCACTTTTACCGCCTCTACAATGCGGTCAATTTCTTTGTCAGACACATATACGCCCTGTACACGCTGCGGTTTCGGCAGCCCTGTCGGATAGAACAGCATATCGCCGCGACCCAGCAGTTTTTCTGCGCCACCCATATCCAGAATGGTGCGGGAATCTATCTGCGAAGATACCGCAAAAGCGATACGCGATGGAATATTGGCTTTGATAATCCCGGTGATAACATCAACCGATGGGCGCTGTGTAGCTACTACCAGATGAATACCAGCTGCACGTGCCATTTGTGCCAATCGGCAGATTGCGTCTTCTACATCTGCAGGTGCCACCATCATCAAATCTGCCAGCTCATCAATGAGCACCACAATATACGGCATAATTTCAATACCGGCTTTTTCTTCTTCCGTCTGCGCTTGTGCAATACGGCTTTCCGACAAGGCATTGAACCGCTGCATATCCTTTACGCCGTTGGCAGCAAACAATTCGTACCGGCGTTCCATTTCATGCACAGCCCAGCGCAGCGCAGATGCTGCTTTCTTGGCATCGGTTACTACCGGAGAAATCAAATGAGGAATCCCATTATAATTGCCCAGCTCTACTTTTTTCGGATCCACCATCAGGAATTTTACTTCATCCGGTGTTGCTTTATACAGAATACTGTTAATTAATGCATTCATACACACCGATTTCCCGGATCCTGTAGAACCGG